>NZ_SRTH01000025.1:0-60050 GCF_004792065.1 Mesorhizobium sp. M8A.F.Ca.ET.165.01.1.1
GGAAAGCCCAAAATGCTCATCCGCATCGCACTCGCCAGAAAACTTCTCGTCATCCTCAACGCAAAAGCACGCGACGCGAGAAGCGAATTCGCAAATGCAACTTGACACCCCAGATAGTCGCTCTCCCACAAGGGGAGAAGGGAGAGGCAGGCCCAGGCCAGGCGCCTCAAATCACATTCAATTCCCGGAACGCCCGGCCCTCGGCCACCCGTTCGTAGCCAAACGCCGAGCAATCGATCGTCCGGTAGCCGCCATGCGCGATCAGTTCCGCCAGTGCCTTGCCGACCGCCGGCGCTTGCTGCAGGCCGTGGCCGGAAAATCCGTTGGCGAAGAGGAAATTCGTCACCTCGGGGTGCGGGCCGATCACCGCGTTCTGGTCGAGGGTGTTATAGTCATAATGCCCGGCCCAGGCACGCGTCGGCTTGATCGCCTCGAAGGCCGGGATGCGGGTTGCCAGCACCGGCCAGATCACCTCTTCGAACAGCGGCCAGTCGACGTCGAAATCGCCGGGATCGGCCGGGCCGTCGCCCTCTTCCGGTTCGGCGCCGCCGGTCAGGTAGACCGAGCCTTCCGGCCTGACATAGATGCCCGAGGGATCGACCAGCAGCGGCATGTCGGCATATTTCTCGCGCGCCTCGAAGACGAAGACGTTGCGCTTGCGCGGCTCGACCGGCAGCGCCAGCCCGGCAAGGGCGGCGACCTTGCCGGCATTCGGCCCGGCGGCGTTGATGACGGTGCCGGCCACGATCCGGTCGCCATTATCGAGGCTGACGCCGGTGACGCGGTGGCCCTGCCGCTCGATACCGGTGACCGAAGCGCTGATGAAGTCGATCTTCTTCTGCCGCAGCGCCTTGCGGAACAGCGTCAGCATCGCATGCGCGTCGAACCAGCCTTCGCCGGTGCGGCCATAGGCGCCGGCGGTGATGCCTTCCGCCGACAGCCAAGGGAAGCGGCGCGTCAGCTGGTCGGCGTCCTCGAGCAGTATGTCGGCGCCCTCGGCGACCTGCGCCTCGTGGTTGGCCCTGAGGATCGGCAGCCCGGCCTCGCCGGCAAGGATGAGATAGCCGCCCTCGCGAAAACCGATATCGGCCTCGGCGCCGAATTCTTCCTTCAGCCGCCGGAACAGTTTCAGCGTGAATTGCGACAGGCGGATGTTTTCCGGAATCGAGAATTGCTGGCGGATCGAGGCCATGGATAGCGTCGTCGCCGCATGGGCGAATTGCGGATCGCGCTCGATCAGCGCGATCGAGCCGGAAAACCCTTCCTCGCGCAGATAGTAGGCGACCGAGGAGCCGACGATGGCTCCGCCGATGATGACGATGTCGTAGCGCACTTTTTTCTCCGATCCGCCGTCCACACTCTACGCGACCGGCAAAGTGATCTCGAAGCGCGTGCCGCGCTCGGAGTCAACCAACCTGATCGTACCATCATGCGCTTTCAGGAGGGCCAGCACGATGCCGAGGCCCATGCCGGTGCCGCCGGTAGCGCGCCGCGTGGTGAAGAACGGCTCGAAGATGCGCGCCTGGTTGCTTGGCGAAATGCCGGCGCCATCGTCGCTGACCAGCACGGTTGCCTTGCCGCCGGCGCTTGCGGCAGTGATCGAAACTTGCGTCGCGCCGTGCCTGGCCGAATTGTCGATGAGATTGCCAAGCACGATTGCTCCGTTCTCGGCCGAGATGCGCAAGGCCAGATCGCCGCCGGCCTCGACGCCAACCGCCAGCCTGGTGTCGACGGGAAGCAGCGCCAGCGCCGACCTGACCGAGGTGCTTTCGCCGCTGGGCGCGAGGTTTTCGGCCCGCGCCAGGTCGAGCAGCCGCCGGACCAGCAGGTTGAGCCGCCCGGCATCGGTGACGATATTGTTGGAGAAGCGCCGCCGCTCGTCATCGTCCATCGCCGAGCCGGAATCGCGCAGCAATTCGGCCGCGCCCTGGATCGCCGTCAGCGGCGATTTGAGTTCATGCGAGACGTGGGTGGCGAAGGTCTGGATGCTATCCGATCGCGCCTGCAGTTTCTCCGCCATGTCGAGAAACGCGGCGGACAGTTCGGCCATTTCGCGCGTGCCGTGATGATCGAGCGGCCGGATCGCGTCGCGCTCGCCGGCGGCGATGCGCTGGGTGCGGTCGATCAGCGCGTAGATCGGCCGGCTGACGGTGCGCAGGAAGACGAGGCCGATGAGCAGCGTGCCGCCGAGGATGGCGATCGCCGCCGCCGTCACCTTGCCTCGTTCGCCATAGAGATGTTTTATGATGTTGTTGGGCGTCCGCGAGACATAGACCACGCCGGCGACCTTGCCGTTGACGGCAACCGGCAGGGCGACGAAGACGCGCACCTTGGTGCCGCGGCTGACCGAATAGAGCGGCGGCGCCGGCTGGTTGGGGATGCGCAGCCGGAGCGCGCTGGCATAGCGCCCGGCAAGTGCGGCACGCACCTCCTCGACCCCGGCAAGCGACTGCCCGATTTCGTCGCGCCCGGCAATGACGACACCTGCGGGATCGAGCAGCCGGAAACCGGCCAGCGTGGTCTTCTGCGTCGCATCGAGAATGCCGGTCAGGCGCGCGCCGATCGCGGCGAAAGCGGGATCGGCCGTGGCGGGCGTCCCGGCAGGCCGGGTCGCAAGCACGTAATCCGAGGCGAGATCGAGCTGCGGCTCGATCGGCCGATAGGGCGATTCGGGATTGGCGCTTCGGCTCGCGCCGCCATTGGCCCCAGGCATCGGCGCGCCGAGCTTTTCCGGCAAAATGCCGGCGTCGCGCACTTCCTGCGCATAGATGGCGGCGATGGCGGCACCCTGCGCGATCAGTTCCGCCTCGGTCTGGCGGATCAGCTGGTTCTCATAGAGGCGGAAGAAGAACAGGCCGACCAGCGGCAGTGCCATCACCAGGATCAGGATGGCGACGACGACCGTGGCGAGGCGCGGCCGCCATTTGCGGCCGATCCACTTGCTGCCAATCCATTTGCTGGACGTCGTCAGCCGCATCGGCCGAGCCGGAAGCCGACGCCATGCACCGTCTCGATGACCTCCGGGCAACCCACCGCCGCCAGCTTGGCGCGGATGTTGCGGATATGGCTGTCGACGGTGCGGTCGGCGACATGGATCTTGCCCGCATAGGCACTGGCCATCACCGCCTCGCGGTCGAGCACATGGGTGGGCCGCGCCAGAAACCCTTTCAGGATCGAGAACTCGATCCCCGTCAGGGCCAGCGGCTTGCCGTCGAAGGCGGCCGCGTGGCTGGCCGGCGCCAAGGTGAGCTTGCCCTGCGCGAACTGCCTGTCGTCGGCGGGTTCGGGCGCGACGGGGCGGGCGCGCCGCAGGATGACGTTGACGCGGGCGACCAGCTCGCGCGGGCTGAACGGCTTGGTGACGTAATCGTCGCCACCCATTTCGAGCCCAAGGATGCGGTCGATCTCCTCATCGCGCGCGGACAGGAACAGCACCGGCACGTCGGATGTGTGGCGCAGCCGCCGGCAGACCTCCAGCCCGTCCATCTCAGGCATGCCGATGTCGAGCACGACAAGGTCGGGCGTGCGCCGTTCGATCGCCTGCAGGGCGGCGGCGCCATCGGCCACGGCAGCCGTTTTCATGCCGGCCTTTTCCAGCGCGAAGCAGATCACTTCGCGGATATGCGGGTCGTCGTCGGCGACGAGGATGTGATGCGGCATGGCTCAGCGATCCGGCACGGGTTCTGCGACACCAGGAACAATGATCGGCTGCCTGCTGTCGAGATAGCGAAGCAGGCGCCAGTCGCGAAAGCTCCAGCTCCGCCAGTTTTCCTGCATGCTGCGATACCAGCCTTCATCGACACCGCGCAACCTTGCCAGTTCGCCGACGGCGCCGGCATCGGCCGTCTTGCCCTGACGATCGTAGAAGCGGTCGAGCGCCGGAAAGGCGCCCGGGCCGAGCGAGCGCAGATACCAGGCGTCGAGGGGAATGCCCTGGCCGGTCATTTCAAGGGAATGGGCGACATTGTAATTGGCGATCAGCGCGGCGAAGTTGATGAAACAGCAGGCATAAAGCGCCAGGGATAACGTCAGAAGATTGGCGGAGAGCAGCCATTCGTTGGATTTTTCGAGCGCGATGCGGGCGATGATCAGCGCAAGCCCGGCCGCCACCAGCCCCATCCAGGCGAAAGCAGCGACGCGCCAGTAGGTCAGCGCATAGATGCCGACATAGAGGTCGAGCCGCAGGATCGACGAGGCGACCAGCACGATGTTCTGCGCTACCAAGGCATAGACCAGGCGGCGGATAAGCGGATCGGCCGATGCCTCGCTGCCGGGCCTCAGCGCCGCAAGGACAAAACCGGCGGCGAGCAGCGCGGTGACAACAAGCGGATAGGCGCCGCGATGCGCGTAAGCGGCGTAGCTCAAGCCATCGGGAAGCGCGACCCCGCCCCACAGATAGGTGGCGCCGAGCCCGCTCTGCATCGCGAACAGGATGTTGAAGACAACGAGCGCTCGAAGGATAGCCGCCTTGCCGAAGACGATGTCCTCGACAACATGCCTGTCCGGGCCAGCCGCCGGCTGGGCATCGGCAGGGGGATGATCTGGCCGGAAAATACGCCGCCGGAATCGCGGCAGGCGCGGCCGCAGAAAGGCCCAGACGCCGGCAAGCACGAACAGCCAGAAGGCAATCCGCGTCAGCTGGATCAGGTCGAGCAGCTTGATGAGATCGATCAGCGACAGCCAGTATTCGATGACCGGGTTGGCGGCCCCGAACAGGGCGACGAAGACGGCGCCCAGCGTCAGAGGCATCACCCAGACCGCGATCGCCGCCAGCCTTATGCGATGCCCGCCGAACCGCCGCGCCGCCCTTCGCCATTGGAGAAAATCGCCGAGGAACCGCACCGGCGCCGCCAGCCCGAACAGCACGACCTGGCCGGTAATGCGCGCCATGCGGTGCCGCAGCCGGCCACTCAGCGAAAGCGCGAACGCCACCAGGGCCGCGAGCGCGATCGAGACGGACAAGGGGCTGACAGTCTCGGCCAGCGGCAGCAGCGCGACAAGCAAGGCGGCTGACTTGAGCCACACCTTGCCATCGTTGAACGCGGCGGGATGCACGGCCACCACCGCCGCGGCAATCAGGATGGCGAACAGGAGAACCGTGATGCCGGCGGGCTGGCCGTAGAACAGGAAATCGGCGATCGCGACCAACAGCAGGGCAACGCCGAAGCGGCTGCAATAGCTTGGCGCCGAGGTGAGCAACAGGTGTCATGACCTGATCGTCCCCATGGCTTCCAGTCGGGCCGTCGGAGGGCGTCTGCGGACGAAAGGGATGAGGGTTGCCGTCGCACGTGGTGGATCGGCCAGCCACCAGCCTTCGCTGCGCAGCCTGTGGGGCAGGGACCAACGGGGTTTTGCTCGCTTTTGCATGCCGCCTTGTGGCGGGCCGGCATGAAGTTGGCGGGGCAGATACGAGGAGGTTTTCGGCATGCGCGTGCAGTTTTCGTGCAGGGCTGGTGCACTGCCCGCCATTCTTTGCGGACGCGTTGGCGTACCCCAGCGAGGCTCCTTTCCTCTCCCTCCGGAGGGGGGAGAGGAAGGGCGCCCTTCGGCAACGGCTGCGGAGGACAGGCAAGGGACGGCGCAAGCTTTCGCGGTTGGCTCGTATCAGGTATCGGTCGGACGCTTGCCTCGCCCGACCGCAACCGGCATAGATCGGGCATGGAAACCTACCGTCCGCGCCGCTCCGTGCTCTATGTCCCGGCCTCCAACGACAAGGCGCTGGCCAAGATCGCGCAGCTTGCCTGCGACGCCGTCATCATCGATCTGGAGGACGCCGTCGCTCCCGCCGACAAGATCGCCGCGCGCGAGAAACTGGCCGGCATTTTCGCCAATCGCCCTGGTGCCGACCGCAATGGCCGGCGCTGCGAGATGGTGGTGCGCGTCAATGCGCTGTCCAGCGAATGGGGCACTGAGGATCTTGCCGCCGTGGCCAAGGCGGAACCGGACGGCATCCTGCTGCCCAAGGTCGACACACCGCGCGACGTGCTCGAGGTCGGCGATGTGCTGGACGACAATTTTGCCCCCGACAGCGTGAAACTATGGGCGATGATCGAGACGCCCAAGGCGATGCTCAACATCGGCGCCATCGCCGAACTCGGCCGCGACCCCGCCTCGCGGATGGATTGTTTCATTGCCGGAACGAATGATCTGATCAAGGATACCGGTGTCCTGGCGACGCCCGACCGCGCCTATCTCCTGCCATGGCTGATGCAGATGCTGCTGGCGGCGCGCGCCGGCGGCCTCGACATGCTCGATGGGGTGTTCAACGATTTTCGCGACCCGGACGCGTTTGCCCGCGAATGCACGCAGGCCGCCGCCATGGGCTTTGACGGCAAGACGCTGATCCATCCATCGCAGATCGAGACCGCCAACCGCGCCTTTGCCCCGTCGGCGCAGGCACTGGCCGAGGCGCGCGCGGTGAAGGATGCCTTCGCGCTGGCGCAAAACAGCGGCAAGGGCGTCATCGCGCTGAACGGCAGGATGGTCGAGCGGCTGCACCTGGCTCAGGCCGAAAAACTGCTGGCGAAGGCGGCCGCCATCGGGGCATGATATTCGCCGACTTGGGATACACGACAGGAATTGGACGATGAAACTCTACCGCTTTCTCACCGCCCCGGACGACGCCAGCTTCTGCCACAAGGTGACGGCGGCGCTGAACAAGGGCTGGCACCTGTTCGGCTCGCCGACCTATGCCTATGACAAGAAAGCCAAGACCATGCGCTGCGGCCAGGCCGTGGTGAAGGATGTCGACGGCCAGGAATACGGGCCGGATACCAAGCTCAGCGACTGGTAGGGGAAAGCGCCGCGGCCCTCTCTCTTCGTCATCCTAGGCGAAGCAAGGAGCGAAGCGACGCGGCGCAGACCCTAGGATGACGAAGGCACAGCCTATTCAGCAGCCTCTTCGATCTTTTCCATATCATCGTCCGACAGGCCGAAATGGTGGCCGATCTCGTGGATCAGCACGTGGGTGACGATGTCGCCCAGCGATTCCTCGTTCTCGGCCCAGTAGTCGAGCATGGCGCGGCGATAGAGCGTGATGCGGTTGGGGCCTTCCCCGGTTTGCGGGTTCCAGCGTTCGGCGATGCCGCGCCCCTCGAACAGGCCGAGCAGGTCGAACGGCGTCTCCAACGACAAATCGTCCATGATCTCGTCGGTCGGGAATTCGGCGATCTGGATGACGATCTCGCCGGTCAGCTTGCGAAAATCCTCCGGCAGATGGGCGTAGGCCTCCAGGGCCAGGAACTCCAATTCTTCCATCGAGGGCGCAAGTTCGCCATGCCAGGTGCGGGTCTTGTAGATGCGGGCCATGCTTTGTCCTTTAATCCCGGCATATAGGTGTTCGCACCGGTCGAGGCAAATGACGCCTATACGCCGGCGTCGCGCCGGGAGAGGAATAAATTCCTTATGACTCTGCTTGACTCTTCCAGCGCCCTCTGGAATCAATAGGAACATAACAGGAACAATTGTGAGTGGAAGCTGACCGTCATGGCGATGACCGCCGTGGCGCGGGAGACTGTTTTTGCCCTGCGCCGCCAGATCGCGAAGATCGAGGGAACGCTGCCCGAGCGCCTGCAGGCGCCGGCGGCGGCGCCCCTTGATGCCGGCACCGGCACTGGCAACGATCTGACGATTGTCCGGCGCGGGCTTGCCGCGGCCTTGCCGGATGCCTTCCTGCCCATCGGCGTCGAGCGGCTCGATGCCGCGCTCGGCGGCGGCCTGCCGAAAGCCGCCCTGACCGAAATCCATGGCCTGGAAACCCGCGATGCGGGAGCCGTGGCCGGCTTCGCCCTGTCGCTCGTCAGCCTGATCCTCAACCAGGCGCAGGGGCTGCCCATCTTATGGATCGGGACATCGGAAATTTTCCACGAGGCCGGCTTTCCCTATGCCAGGGGGCTGCATGCCGCCTTCGGCATCGAGCCCGGGCAATTGCTGTTTTCCGAGGCGCCCAGGCTTGTCGATGCGCTGTGGATCGCCGAGGAGGCGGCACGCATGACGGCGCTTGCCGCCGTCATTCTGGAAATCCGCGGCAATCCGCAGCGGCTGGACCTGACCGCGACACGCCGCCTGCATGCGCGGGCGCAAGGTGCCGGCCGGCCGGTGTTCCTGCTGCGGCAGGCGGCCGAGCCGGAACCGACGGCGGCGCCTATCCGCCTCATCGCCGCGTCGGCGCCGGCCGTGCCGCGCGCCACGGTCGCCGGGCCGCTCGCCGGTTCGATCGGCCACCCTGCCTTCACCATCAGCATCGGCAAGAGCCGCACGGCCTTGCCTGGACAATTCATACTGGAGTGGAACCCCGATGAACGCGTATTCGACGAAAGAAGGGGCGAGGAAGAGCGGGCAGAGAATCCTGTCCCTGTGGTTTCCCTATCTGGCGGCCGAAAGGATCCTGCGGCAGCGTCTGGGGAAATCCTGGCGTTCCCGACCCTCGGATCATCCGTCGCCATCTCACCCACCGCTCGTGATCAGCCACCGCCAGGGCAACGCGCAGCGCATCTCAGCCCTCGACGAGCGGGCTGAGGCGCTGCACCTGAAGCGCGACATGGGGATTGCCGATGCGCGCGCCATGCATCCGTCGATCGACATCGTCGAAGCCGATCCGGAGGCCGACCGGCGCCTGCTCGAGGGCCTTGCCGACTGGTGCGACCGCTACACGCCGCTGGTGGCGCTGGACAGCATCGACGGCCTGTTCCTCGACGTCACCGGCTGCACCCATCTGTTCGGCGGCGAACGCGCCATGCTCGACGAAATCCTGTCGCGCTTCTTGCATCAGGGTTTCGACGTCCGCGCCGGGCTTGCCGGCACGCCCGGGGCGGCCTGGGCGGCGGCACGCTTTTGCGGCGACCGCATCGTTCTATCGGGCGAGGAGGAAGCCTTGCTTGCTCCCTTGCCGCTGGCCGCCCTTCGCATAGCGCCGGAAACCCGTGCCAGCCTGGAAAGCGTCGGGCTGCGCACGGCGGGCGCCGTCATGGCCGCGGCGCGCGCGCCGCTTGCCCGCCGCTTCGGCGCCTTGCTGCTCCAGCGCCTCGACCAGGCGCTTGGCCGTCTCGACGAAGCGATCTCGCCGCGCCTTCCCGTCGCGCCGCTTTCAGTCGAACGCCATCTCGCCGAACCCGTCACGCTGACGGAGGAGATAGAGCGGCTGGTGGGCATGCTGGCGACGACCTTGAAGACCGACCTCGAACGCCGCGGCGAAGGCGCCCGGACGCTGGCGCTGCTGCTCTTTCGCGTCGACGGCGCCGTCAGCCGCATCGCGCTCGGCACCTCGCGGCCGATGCGCGAACCCTTGCTGATCCGGAAATTGTTCCATGAAAGGCTGGCAGCACTCGAGCAGCATATCGATGCCGGCTATGGCTTCGACCTGGTGCGCCTCTCGGTGCTGGCTGTCGCCGCTTTCGACACGCAGCAGACCGATCTGACCGGTGAAGCGGCCGACGACGGTGCCGACATAGCCCTGTTCGCCGACCGCATCCGCGCCCGCCTCGGCGAGAGCGCGGTTCTCCAGCCTGTCCCTGTGGAAAGCCATCTGCCCGAACGCGCCGTCGCCATCGTCCCCTTCAGCGAGGCGCCGCGCCGGACCACGCCGCCGAAGAAGCCGGACAGGATGCCGGCGCCGATGACCATCTTCCCGCCGGAACGCCCAATCCGGCTGTTCCGCGCGCCCGAGCCCATCGATGTGCCGGCCACCGAAATGCCGGAGGGACCGCCGCTGCATTTTCGTTGGCGCCGCGCGCTCTACCGCGTCACCCGTGCCGAGGGTCCGGAACGCATCGCCGCCGAATGGTGGCGCGAGGCGCCGGGCGATCCGGCGGCATCGACACGCGACTATTTCCGCATCGAGGATGCCGATGGCCGCCGCTACTGGCTCTACCGGCAAGGCCTTTACGGCAGCGCCTCGCAGATCCCGCCGCGCTGGTTCATGCACGGGGTCTTCGCATGAACGCGCTGACCGTCATCCCCTATGCCGAGTTCGGCATCCAGTCGAATTTCTCCTTCCTGCGCGGCGCTTCCAAGCCGGAGGAACTGGTGGTCGCGGCCAAGCTCATGGGTTTCTCCGCGATCGGGCTCGCCGACCGCAACAGCGTGGCCGGCGTGGTGCGCGCCTGGCAGCAGGCCAAGGTCGAAAAGCTTGCCTATCATCCTGGCTGCCGGCTGGTTTTTGGCGACGGCACGCCGGACATTCTCGCCTATCCCAGGGACCGCACGGGCTGGGGGCATCTGTGCCGCATGCTCACCCAGGCCAATCTGCGCGACGAGACCGAAAAGGGCGCCACCTTGCTCCAGCGCGGCGACTTGCTCGAATGGGGGGACCGGATGTCGCTGGCGGTCTTGCCCGATCTGGCGCAGGACGCGCAGGACAGTCTGGCCTTGCTGCGGGAACTCGAGGGCCGGTTCGGCAGCGCCCTGCGGCTCGGCGTCTCGCCCTGTTATGCCGGCCATGACCGCTTCAGGATCGAGCAGGCGGCGGCGTTTGCCGAAAGCACCGGCATTCCGCTGATGGCGACCAACGACGTGCTCTACCACACGGCCGAACGCCGCCCCTTACAGGATGTGCTGACCGCGATCCGCCTCAATGTTCCGGTCGCCGAGGTAGGGCTGGAGCTGACCGCCAATGCCGAACGCCATCTGAAGCCGCCGCTGGAGATGGCGCGCCTGTTCCGCAGGCATCCGCGGGCGCTGGCGGAGACGCTGCGTTTCGGCGAAGAGCTGACCTTCTCGCTCGGCGACCTTCAGTACAATTATCCCGACGAGCCGACGGAATCGGGCCTCGGCCCGCAGGCGGAGCTGGAGCGCCTGGCCCGGGAGGGAGCGGCCCGGCGCTTTCCCGCTGGTGTCCCCTCCAGCGTCATAAAACGCATTCAGGAAGAACTCGCCCTGATCGAGCGGCTGAATTACGCCCGCTATTTCCTGACCGTCCATGACATCATCAAATTCGCTCGCGGCCAAGGCATTCTCTGCCAGGGCCGTGGTTCCGCCGCCAATTCGATCATCTGCTTCTGCATCGGCATCACCGAGGTGGGACCGGACAAGATCGACACGCTCTTCGAGCGTTTCATCTCGGAGGAACGCAACGAGCCACCGGATATCGATGTCGATTTCGAGCATGAGCGGCGCGAAGAGGTGATGCAGTACATCTATACGAAATACAGCTCCAAGCGCACGGCGCTCGCCGCCGCCGTCATCAGCTATCGCGGCCGTTCGGCGCTGCGCGAAGTGTCGAAGGCGATGGGCCTGTCGGAGGATGTCCGGGCGTCGCTTTCCGGCTCGATCTGGGGCTGGTCGACCTCGGAGCTCGGCGAGAAGGAAGCCAGGGCCGGCGGCCTCGACCGCAGCGATCCCATATCGCGGCATGTGATGGAACGCGCCAACGAGATCATGGGCTTTCCCCGCCATCTCTCCCAGCATGTCGGCGGCTTCGTCATCACCAGGGACCGGCTCGACGAAATCGTCCCCATCGTCAAGACGGCGATGGACGAGCGCAAGATGGTCGAATGGGACAAGGACGATCTCGACGCGGTGAAGATCCTCAAGGTGGATATACTGGCGCTCGGCATGCTGACCTGCCTCCAGCGCGCTTTCACCTTGCTCGAAACCCAATACGGCGTGAGAGACGACTATGGCAGGCCATTGACCCTGGATACGATCGCCAAGGAGGACCCTCGTGTCTACGACATGATCTGCCGCGCCGATACGCTCGGCGTCTTCCAGATCGAATCGCGCGCCCAGATGTCGATGCTGCCACGGCTGAAGCCGCGCGAATTCTACGATCTGGTCATCGAGGTGGCGATCGTGCGGCCAGGCCCGATCCAGGGCGATATGGTGCATCCCTATCTGCGCCGCCGCCAAGGCAAGGAAAAAGCCGAATATCCCAAGCCGGAGCTGGAAAAAATACTCGGCAAGACGCTGGGCGTGCCGCTGTTCCAGGAGCAGGCGATGAAGATCGCCATCGTCGCCGGCGGCTTCAGGCCGGGCGAGGCCGATGAACTGCGCCGCGCCATGGCCACCTTCAAGCGCACCGGCACCATCGGCAATTACCGCCAGCGCATGATCGACGGCATGACGGACCGAGGCTACGAAAAGGACTTCGCCGAGCGCTGCTTCAAGCAGATCGAGGGTTTCGGCGAATATGGCTTTCCCGAAAGCCACGCCGCCTCCTTCGCGCTGCTCGTCTATGCCTCCTGCTGGTTCAAGACCTTCTATCCCGACGTGTTCTGCGCCGCGATCCTGAACTCGCAGCCGATGGGGTTCTACCAGCCGGCGCAGCTGGTGCGCGACGCCCGCGACCATGGCGTCGACATCCGCGAGGTCGATGTCAATTTCTCCGTCTGGGACTGCACTTTGGAAAAGGCGCCTTTCGACCCGGCCCGCATCCTGCCGCGTCATGCCGGGATGCGCGGCGTCATCGAGACAAGCCATGCGCTGCGGCTCGGCTTCAGGCAAATCAAGGGACTTTCCAAGGAACGCATGGAGGCTTTCGTCGCCCGGCGCGGCGCCGGCTACTCGACCGTCCGGGATGTCTGGCTGCGCTCCGGCCTCAATGTCGACGAGATCGAGAAGCTGGCGCAGGCCGACGCCTTTCGGTCCATCGGCCTCGACCGCCGCGCGGCACTGTGGGAGGTCCGCGCGCTCGACGGCAAGAGCGCCGCCGAGAAACTGCCGCTGTTCGACCAGCCGGCACTCAGCCTACGCGAGCTGGAGCCCGAGACGAGACTGCCGAAAATGCCGCTCGGCGAGCATGTCATCCACGATTACCGCTCGCTCGGCCTGTCGCTGAAGGCGCATCCGGTCGCCTTCCTGCGCGAGCGGCTCGACCGCGCCGGCGTCACCCCCAATGCCAGCCTGCCTTCCGTGCGCGACGGCAGGCGGGTCTCCGTTGCCGGCCTGGTGCTGGTGCGCCAGCGCCCCGGCAAGGGCAACGCGATCTTTCTCACGCTGGAAGACGACAAGGCCGTCGCCAATGTCATCTTCTGGGAAAGGACCTTCACCCGCTTCCGGCCCATCGTCATGGGCGCCCGGTTTGTGAAGGTCACCGGGAAGCTGCAGTCGGAATCAGGTGTCGTCCATATCGTCGCCGAGAAGATCGAGGATCTGACGCCCTGGCTGACCGTGCTGCTGGAGAAAGTGAGCGGGGCCGGGGCGCCGGGTGCCTCCTCTGCGGCCGCGAAGGCAGAGGCTCCTGATCGAGATAGCAGACCCGCGCCACGCAATGCGCCGGCCGGACAGGATCTCGCAACGCTGTCGGAAGAGGCGGAACGCGTCATGCCCAAGGGACGGAATTTTCAGTAAGCACGTGGGAACAAGCCGCGTGGACGCTCTACGGCGCCCCCCTCTGCCCTGCCGGGCATCTCCCCCACATGGGGGGAGATTAGCAGCGTCGCCGCCCCGCCTCCTCTGACAAAGTTGAAGGTTGGCGAAAGCCGAGGTAACAGCCAATCTCCCTCCTTGTGGGGGAGATGCCCGGCAGGGCAGAGGGGGGCGCTGGCCCGCCAGCCTCTCGCAACTCTACTATCAGCTAAGAACTCTAACTCGGCCCACCCAGCCTCGGCGGCGCCAGCACATCCTCGGCCGAGATGGTTCGCGCCTCGGAGGGCAGCATGATCGGTATGCCGTCGCGTACCGGATAGGCAAGCTTGGCGACCCGCGAGATCAGTTCGCCCCGCTCCGGATCCCAGGCTAGCGGCCCCTTGGTCAGCGGGCAGGCCAGGAGTTCCAGCAACTTGGGGTCGACATTGAAATTCTTTCCGTCACGCCCATCCGCCGCCATCGTGTCGCCTCCTGACCAACTATCGGAAGATGTGTTGAGATTCAGGTCAGGCCAAGTCGAAAATGGCGGCTTCCGAGAACCGGAGCGGAGCGTACTTTTCGCACGTGAGCCCCGGAAGCGCAGAAAGCCGCCATTTGCAGGCCCGCATCACCTGAATATCGGCACATCCTACTGCAGGCTCGAGCCAAAATCCTCATTCTCGCGCGCCAGCGTCATCTCGGTGATGGCGATCAGCGTCTCGGCCCGCGTCTTCAGGTCCGCGGCTTCCAGCAACGCCTGCTTCTCGGCCGGTCCATAGGGCGCCATCATCGACAGCGCGTTGACCAGCATGGCGTTTTCGGCCCGGCTGACGCTTTCCCAGTCGGCTTCCAGATCGTTGGCCTGCAGATAGGCGCGAAAGGCCCGCAGCAACGCCGGCCGGTCGATTTCATCAGCCGCCTGCTCCTCGTCGAGATCGGCCAGGAAGGGTGCCGGTTTGCACTGGCGGAACGGCGTCTTGACCGTCAGCTCGTGGGCGATGCGGAACCGGCACACGCCTTGCAGCGAAATCAGGTAGCGACCGTCGCCGGTCTCTGAAAAGGCGATGATGCGACCGATGCAGCCGACATTGCAAAGCTCCGGCTCGCCATCCTCGCGCAATGCGCCATTGAGACCGGGCTGGATGATGCCGATGAGACGCGAGCCGGCGACCGCCTCGTCCACCATCTGCAGGTAGCGCGGCTCGAAGATGTTGAGCGGCATGCGGCCGCCCGGCAAAAGGAGCGCGCCCTCGAGCGGAAAGATCGGGATCGTCAACGGCAAATCCTTGGCGAGCCGGTAATGCGCGTTTCCCGCTTGCACCTCATTCCTCCGATCGCTTCGATTGCGAAGCGTCAACCCTGCCCTGTCCTATCTGGCGCTCAGGCCCGACGCCGCAAGCCTCTGCGACAAAACAACCGATAACCGGCTCAGGAAAACAGCAACGCCGACAATTTGCGGCGCGCGGCAAGCGTCGCCTCGTCGGTCATGCCCCAAGCCTCGAACAGTTGCAGCAACTGGGTCCTGGCGCCGTCCTCGTTCCAGGCGCGGTCGGCCTTGATGATGGCCAGCAGATTGTCGGCCGCCGCGGTGCGATCGCCCCTGGCGTTCTGGATCATGGCCAGATCGAAACGCGCCTGATGGTCCTTGGGATTTTCTGCAAGCCGGCGTTCGAATTCGGCCGGGTTGCCGAGTTCGGCCGCCTGCGCGGCAAGCGCCATCTTGGCGCGCAGGGCGGCGAGCGCCGGCGCGTCCTTCTTGGCCTCGGGCGCCGTTGCCAGCAACGCCTCGGCGCCTTCCGTGTCGCCGGCTTCGAACAGCAGCTCGCCCAGCCCGCCAATCGCCTCGACCGTCTCCGGCGCCTGCGCCAGGATGGCGTCATAAATGTCGGCGGCGGCCTGCATGTCGCCGGCGTCGCGCGCTTCCACGGCCGCCGCCAGCGCCTCGGCCACCGGCGGCGCGCCATTGCCCTGGCCGCCGACCTTGGTGATGAATTCGTTGATCTGGCTCTCGGGAATGGCGCCCATGAAGCCGTCGACCGGTTGGCCGTCCTTGAAGGCGATGACCGCCGGAATCGACTGGATGCCGAGCTGGCCGGCGATCGAGGGATGGTCGTCTATGTTCATCTTGACCAGCTTGACCTTGCCGCCGGCGGCCTTGACCGCCTTTTCCAGCTGCGGCGTGAGCTGCTTGCAAGGGCCGCACCACGGCGCCCAGAAATCGACCAGCACCGGCTGGCGGCGCGATTCCTGGATGACGTCGGCGGCGAAGGCGGCGGTCGTCGTGTCCTTGATGACATCGCCGGCGCGGGCGCCCGCGGGCGCATCGCCAAGCGCTGCCTTCGCCGGCGCCGTGGCCGTTCCGCCATACTGCACCGTGGTGGCATACTGGCCGCCATTGTTTCCGAATGATCCGCCAAACGGATTGTTGTCGCTCATCTCGTCACCCTTTCGGTCGCGCTGCCGGCCCGCGGCTCGGCGCCATGTCTCAATTGGAAATCGGCTTCGCCATCCATGTGGCGATCATGCCGAGACTTTCAAGATAGCAGCATCGTGCCCGGTTGCCTCGACGAATCTGATGAGATCGGCCGCCGCGATCGACGTCGTCGCCTCGTTGGTCAGCGGATGCGCGTTGATGACGGCATGCGCCATCAAATCCTTGTCGAGCACCAGCTTGACCCTGTTTTCCCTGTCATTGATGACGCCGAAGACGGTGACGGCGCCCGGCGTGACGCCCAAAAGCTCCATCAGCATTTCCGGCTTGCCGAAGGAAACCCGGCTGGCGGCGCCGATCGACTGATGGATCTGCTTGAGATCGACGACCGCGTCCTCGCCGACGGTGACCAGGAAGAAATTGTCCTTCTTGTCCTTCAGGAACAGGTTCTTGGTGTGTCCGCCGGCGATTTCGCCGCGCAGCGCCTGCGAATCGGCCACCGTATAGAGCGGCGGGTGGCGTTTCGTCGAAACGGCGATGCCCAGTTCGGCGAGAAAGGCGAAAAGCTCGGCTTCGGTCTTCGGCATTGGATTTCTTCTTCGGCTGGTTTGCGGCCATGCCGTTTATCGCATCGGCCACGGAATCGGAATCATTTTTGCGCAAGCCTGGTGCGCGCCGCCGCGAAAGCCGGTTATTCCCATGCACGCGGCGATGGTGCGCGCCGCGACGAGGCGGCAATGGTCGGGCCGCCGCCCAACACGGCCCCCAGATCCGGCGAGAAGCCTTGTCACGGGCGGCTTGCCTGCATCATGGCGCCGGGCAGCAAAAAGCCTGTTATTTCCCTGTTGCAATCGCCGCGCTCTTCAGCCATATAGGCCCGGCTTGCGGCCAAGACGCCGTGTGAGCGGGTGTAGCTCAGGGGTAGAGCACAACCTTGCCAAGGTTGGGGTCGAGCGTTCGAATCGCTTCACCCGCTCCAATTTCCTTCAGGGGATCAAGCATCGAAAAGCCGCGGTTCGCCGCGGCTTTTTCGTTTTCTGTGGCGGTTGAAGCGCAGCCACCTCAAGCCTGCGAAGGGCGGTGGCGCAGGCAAATCGGATGGGCCTGGGCTTCCGCCGACATGAGCCGACGCAGCGGCAGCGCGTCCATGTCGCGGAGGCTCATCCAGCGTCAGGAGCCTGCCGTCCCGGGAGGCCGGGTCATGGTCGAGCTGATCAACGTGGCGGCCAGACGAGCTCACGCGGCAATGGATCGCGTTGGTATTGGCTATCGCTGCCGTGAGCGTCGCTCTCTTCAAAAATGACCGACCGGTGACAGGCCGGCAAACTATTCATCGGTGGCGGCGCAAGTCGCGGCCTCGTCGCCCCAGTCAGTTCATGGCCTGCAGATGCCGGTAGGAACGGTCGGTCAGCTCTTGCATATCCATATCATTGAGCCAGCCATGCCGAAATACGAGCTGATTTACTCTGACTGCGCCTTGTTCACGCCACGCCGCGCTTTCTGCTCCTCGAGCAGCGTATAAGCCACAAAATATTTGTAGATATTTCCGACATACTGAACCGTTTCGCGCCCAACCACCTTCGCGGCGCCGTTCTCCACATTGCCGAACCATAGATCGGGGTTGAGGCCCATCGTCTTCGCGGCACTGCGAAATTTGCGCAAGTTGCCAGGCCCGGCATTGTAGGCGGCAAGCGTCAACAGCGCCCTGTTGACTGGGTCGAGTTCGGCATCGTTCACATAGGTTGCCGACAAATAACGCATGTATTTTGCGCCCGCTTCTATATTGCGATCCGAGCTTTCCGCTATGCCGCTGATGCCTATCGCCTTATCGGCAGCAGTCGACGGCAACATTTGCATGATGCCGACGGCGCCCCGAGAGCTGCGTTCGCTCTGGTCGAGACGCGATTCCTGGTATCCCTGCGCGGCCAGCAGCAACGCATTGAGTTTGTAGGCAGCGCTATATTTCTCGAAGGCGTCGCGCAGAGCCTGGAATTTATCGACCTCGGACTGCTCGTAGGCGGAACGCACCATCTTGTCATCCTGGTAGTAGCGCTTCTTCAAAATGTTGCCGAAGGTCGTCCCGACCTTGTATTGCTTGACGAAAGCGTTGAGCCTTTTCATCAGTTCCGGGCTGTTCTTACGGACCGCCCAGGCGATTTCCCCGTCCTGCGCTATCGCAATGTCATCGTGCAGTTCGATGTTATCGAAGACCCTGGACCAGATCCGCGCCTTGTGGCCGTCGACCACGCACCAGGGCAGCAGGCCGGCATTGACCATCTCCAGAAGATCCTCATCCTCGAGATTTTCGTCGATCGGCGCGATGCCGATCTCGGCTTGGCCCGCCGCGCGCCGGTCGCTGTTGAGCTTTTGCAGATGCTCGAAATAGCTGCTGCTCGCGCGAACGCGGATTTCCTTGCCGCCGAGATCGTCGATGGCGGCGATTTTCGGCGCGGCCGGGCCGGTGACCAGGATTTCTTTCACGCCGCTCGCCAGGGGATCCGTGAAGTCGACGATCTGCTGCCGTGATGGGGTAATCGTCAGATTTGCCGCGACAATGTCTCCGCGCCCTTCGATGAGCGCGGGAAGCAGCCGGTCCCGGGCCACCGGCACGAAGGCCACACGAATTTTTTCGATTTCCTTTTTCTTGTTCTTGTTGATCTGCCGCTCAAGCGCCTGGCCAAACTCGACCGCCGTGCCAAGTTGCTCACCACGGTCGATGAAGTAGATCGTCTTGCTGTAAGGGACCAGGATTCGGATAAGACGTCTCTTTTCCATTCCGCCGTAGTCGCCGGTCCAGGCGTCAAATCCGGGGCGCAAAGCGGCCTCTTTGGACTGTGAGAGATTGGGGAAAAGCAGCGAGGCCAGGGCAAGCACGATGAGGGCCGGCACGATGCGCGCTACGGCCCTCCGGAAGATCAAAGCCGCGCCACGGCTGTTTCGCCTTGTCACCAGAAGGAAGAACTGAAAAGTATCGAGTATCAAGTCGGCCATTATCATCCCGGTTCACCCCTCTGCTTCGCCGAGCCATCAGATCATGGATCGAACGTCATCCTGAGCCAACTGTTGCTGGAGTATGGTATTCGAGTTTTCTTGTGCACGACAAAAGCCCGCATCTTGGCCAAGTCGAGCCAGATGGCGGAAACTCGGCCAGGAGCATGTGTTCTCCATTGAGGCATGCTCATTGGAAGCGATCGGCCATTTGCCACGGAACAAAGAAACGCCAGCGCGCCAACCGGCGCGATCCACGCGCAATGAAGTTGACATTGCCCCCCGCCTCCACGACCCTTGCACCGGCGTACCCACCGATGCCACCCGCTCCTTCATTGCGATCCGCATGGCGGTGCCTGGTCGCCAGCTTGCGGTTCGCTGCCCTAAATAGCAGTTTTGGCGTTGCAGCGCCACGCCCAAGGGCGGCCCGCAAGACCGTCGCGGCAATGGAACTGCTTTCGGACAAGATCATGCTGCAGCAAGAACTGGATCACGACGACGTTTCGACAGTCACACTGACCTGAAGGCATGAAAGCCGCCGCATGTAGGGGGAATTGCGGCGAAAACAACCAGTTGATGCATGTCGCCCGGAAGTGTCCTCGTTCCGGAACCACGACATGGACAAATCAGAACCTTGAGGCAAGATGGCGATGGAGCAGGCCGAGCGTGCCGGTTTTGCGCAGGTCGAGGAACGATGTTCTGGGTCACCCCCGTTCGTTGCTATTCCCGTGAACGACGTCGACCGTACGGCCGGATCGCTTGGGGTGCGACTGGCGCCGCGCCACCCGGTCGGCGACCGCGAGCGACCGTTTCAGCGACGTTGGCGCCGAGGAGGTAAATCAGTTAAAACTAAATCAGGCGGAATTATTGTCCGCGATTTCAGGAGACGACATGTCCGAGGAGCATGTTGAGCGTCGGCTGGCGGCGATCCTGGCGGCTGATGTGGTCGGCTATAGCCGTCTTATGGAGGCCGACGAGGAGCACACGCTCAATCTCCTTCGGCAGCATCGACGGGAGTTCTTCGATCCGACCGTCACCAAGCACGGTGGGCGCATCTTTAAAGTGATGGGTGACGGCTTCCTGGTGGAGTTCGGCAGCGTAATCAATGCGGCGCGCTGCGCGGTCGAGATCCAACGCGGCATGTCCGAGCGGAATGTCGGCATCCCCGAGGCCCGGCATTTCAAGTTCCGCATTGGCATCAACCTTGGCGACATCATCGTCGACGGTGATGATTTCCATGGCGACGGCGTCAATCTTGCGGTGCGGCTGCAGGGGCTCGCAATACCCGGCGGCATCGCCTGCTCGG
Organism: Mesorhizobium sp. M8A.F.Ca.ET.165.01.1.1; assembly: GCF_004792065.1. NCBI lineage: Bacteria > Pseudomonadati > Pseudomonadota > Alphaproteobacteria > Hyphomicrobiales > Phyllobacteriaceae > Mesorhizobium > Mesorhizobium sp. M8A.F.Ca.ET.165.01.1.1. The sequence goes on from NZ_SRTH01000025.1 coordinate 20,007, forward strand.
AAGTGGTGCGCCATGAGGTCGGCAACAAGCTGGGCGTCGACTTCGCCGATCAGGGCGCCAGGACCGTCAAGAACATTGCTCAGCCGGTGCACGTCTATTTCGCCAATTGGGACCAGGGCGTCTCGCAAGTCGAGACGCATATTGCAGCCAGGAGCGTCCAGACACTGGTGCGGTCCGACAAGCCGTCGGTGGCGATCCTCCCCTTCGCCAATCTGAGCAATGATCCCGACCAGCAGTATTTCAGCGACGGCATCACGGAAGATATCATAACCGACCTCTCGAACGTCTCCGGCCTGTTCGTGCTCAGCCGCAATACCGTGTTCGCCTTCAAGGGCAGGACCGACAAGATGGAACGCATCGCCAGGGAACTTGGCGTCGGCTACATTGTCGAGGGCAGCGTCCGCAAGGCGGGAAACCGGGTCAGGATCAATGCCGAGCTGATCGAGGGCGCCACGGACGGACACGTCTGGGCTGCCCGCTTCGACCGCGACCTCACCGACATCTTCGCCGTGCAGGACGAAATCGCCAAGGCGGTCGTGGCGCAGCTCAGGGTCAGGCTCCTGCCCGAAGAGAAGAAGGCTATCGAGCTGGCGCCGACGGACAGTGTCGAAGCCTATACGCATTATCTTCGAGGCCGCGATTACAGCCACATCGCGACCAGAGCGAACCACCTGATGGCCAGACAAAGCTACATCAGGGCCATCGAGCTTGATCCGGGATATGCCCGCGCTTATGCAGGCTTGGCGGTCTGCGACGTACGCCTTCAGTCGATCTACGGCTCTTCGATCCAGGTGGACGACATTCTCGCGACCGCCGACAAGACCCTGGCTCTGGACCCGAATCTGGCCGAGGCGCATTCAGCCAGGGGCTTTGCCCTGTCCCTCGCCGACCGCCGCTCCGAGGCCGCGGCGGCGTTCGAACAGGCCCTGACGCTCGACCCCAACTGCCACGAGGCCAACCGCTACTATGCCGAGTTCTGCGTGACCGGCGGCCAGTTCGAGCTCGCCGCGACGTACTTCCTGCGCGCGATGGAGATTAAACCGACCGACTACGGCGCACCGGTCATGCTGGTGAACGTCTTCCGCACTCTCGGCCAACAGAACGACGCGGAGCTTTATGCGCGGATCGCATTGGAGAGAGCGGAAGAGGAACTCCGTCTGCATCCGGAGAACGCCAATTGTGCCTGCCTGGGAGCGATCGTGCTGGCCTTCCTCGGTGAACGCGACAGGGCCGCGAAGTGGCTTGGCCGGTCTCTGGAAATCGACCCTAGCGATATCAACGTCCAATACAACGCCGCTTGTACCTATGCGTTGCTGGGGGAATTCGAACGCTCGATCGACCTTTTGGAAGTCTGGCTACCGCAGGCTGGCGCCGAGATGAGACTCTGGTTCAAGAACGATTCCGATTTCGCCTCTGTTCGCAGTCATCCCCGCTACCAGAAGTTGCTCGAGCTCCTGCAGTAGCGATGCGCATTGTTCTTGAGGCAATTTTGTTGCCGACAATCAAGAACCGTCCTTCACGCAGAATTAACCCGACAAACCAACGCCCTCGCCACCTCACGGTTATTATGGTATGTTACTAATATAACCGAGAGGTGGGGAATGGGTACCCGGTTCAGGCTGTTTGTTCAGCCTCCGTTCGAAGACCCTACGTCAAGCCCTGAGATCATTGCGGTTTCTTCCCCGCGAGGCAGCGTCGGACCTGGCCCGTCCGACGATCGTATGTATGTCGTCGAGCCGGTCGGCAAGACGCGGCCCTATGGCGTCAACCACGGCCCGTTGGGCACGCCCGTTATCTCCCTGCCGCCCTGGACGCGAGCGATCCTCGATCCGGCTGTTCCCGACGAGGACGGCAATTTCGATCATTATCAGCCCTCGACGCCCGGCTTCGAAGCAGCCCACGCGTTCGGGTGCGCGCGCTTCACCCTCGACGTTTGGGAGCGTTACATCGGCCAGCCGATCACCTGGCATTTCCACGATCACTACGACCGTCTGGAAATTTCGATCCTGCCAGGTTGGGACAACGCCCAATACGGCTATGGCTTCCTTGAGCTCGGCAGCCAATTCGTGAAGGACGGACGCACGCTCCCGTTCAGCCTCGACTTCGATATTATCGCGCACGAGGTTGGCCATGCATTCGTCTACAGCGTCCTTGGCATACCGAACCCGGGCGCTGAGTTCCCCGAATATCTGGGCTTTCAGGAGGCCTTTTCGGACTGCGTTTCGTTGATCGCGGCCATGCATTTTCCCTCCGTGATCGATAATGTCCTGACGGTGACGCATGGGAACCTCTACCTCGCCAACCAGCTCTCTCGATTCTCGGAATTCTCGCCGCACCGCCAGATACGCGAGGCCAACAACAAGCGGACGATGGCCGACTTTGCCGACGGCTGGACCGACGAGCATGCACTGTCACAACCTCTCACTGGCGCCGTCTTCGACATTCTGGTCGATGTCTTTCACGAGAGCTTGGTGGCTCGAGGACTGATCTCGCCGGAGGCCGAAAATCTTGCCGACCTCGCCGAGATCGATCCGGCCGCCGAGCTGCCGATGCAGGAAGTCTTTGACCGCGATTTCGCTCGCAATCCGGAAGGTTTCGTCGAAGCCCTGCTCGACGCGCGGGATATCGTGGGTACCTATCTCGCCGAGACGCTTTGGGCTCTCGCCCCGGATTTCCTGGACTACGGTGACGTGGCGAGAACGATGCTCGCGGTCGACGACAGCATGACCGGAGGAGAACTATCGAGGATCATCTTCCGGGATTTCGACCGAAGAGGGATTTTTCGCTACCGTGCCGGGCCTCGCCTGACGAAGCCAAACCGAAAGAGCCATGTTCATGAGGGCCGAACCGCCCGTCCACTGGACCAGGCGCACCTGCCGGACATGAGCTATTTCGAGAAATATTGGATGTCCAGAAGTGGCGCCGATCTTTGATCGACATACAGATGATGGGGGTGATCCATGACCACTGAAACCATTCTAAATACCTCAGCCATACATTTGTTCGGTAGAGTTCTTGAAGATTTGAAGCTCAAGAAGAGGGTCGATGGGGGACGGCCTCCAAGGCTTGGCAACAATAGATTCCTGCAGAACCAGATCGACGCTTCCGGTAGCCTGCTAGCAAGGATCTATGCGTTCACCTTTGAAGCGCAGTTCTACGAGCTGGCCCGACCGACCATACTTCTTGTCCATGGGCCTGGCACTGTCGTTGATTATCCGGCCCCGGGGGACACCGATCTCAAGGTCATGAGCCGCGGTCCAAGCGACCCTGCCTATACCGGACTGTCATCGCAGATAGGCTCGTTCGCGCGCGGAATGCAGGTCTGGGTCTACGACAAGAGTGACCTGACAATGCGGCTGGAACTCGACACCGGAACGCTCGAGGATGTCCTGTTGAGTGCGGAGCTGGACCCGCGTTCGTTTGGTCGATCGGGTGGAGCAATGGGCAGATCCGGCGGTGCGATGGGGCGATCCGGCGGCGCCATGGGCAGGTCCGGCGGTGCGATGGGACGGTCCGGTGGCGCCATGAACCGCGGCGGGCGCGGCGATATGGACTAGCGTTTTCGATCGTTAATTGAGAAGGCCGAAGGGAGATGGGCCATGGCGAGAGTAGATATAGTACGTGTCGATACACCTGAAGGGAATGCTGTAAGAGGCGGAGATCCGGTTACGGTCAGTGTGACGGTAGCCCCAGACCGTGGTTGGTTTAACGACACGGAATACCTGGTAATTGACTTTATCGATGCTGGCACTTTAAAGAGCGAGCCATATCTAGTGGTATTCGACAACGACGTAACCATCGAAGATACGACGACAATTACCTTTAAAGTTAAAGCACAAGACGGGGCTTCACCCGGGGAATACTATGTTCGCATCAAGAATGAAACTTTCGAGGAAACCATCGTAAGCGGCTCTGAGGATGGAACCATCACTGTGTCCCTGAAGTTGGTCACTTCCAAGTAAAAAAGCTGTGACTAGCCGTAAAGTCACAAGTCACATCGGTATCAACGGCTCTGCCCTCATGCCGGCGAAATCTTGCCGGGGTTCATGATGTCCGCGGGCCAAGCATCTACTTGATCATGCGGCTTCCGCGGCGGCCTCCCCCAAGTCTTTCAGCTCGCTCCTTGTTACGGACGAACCCCGGCTCCCGGAAGGCCGTTCGACTTTGGGCGTTCTTGAGAGCCCCAACCATGAGCGCCAGAAATCAGCCCTTCGCCCCCTCCGCCTTGCGGACCGACGCCTGGTGCACCAGCGAGGTCCAGCTGTTGGTCGAGGCGAGGTGGCAATAGAGCAGGCCGAGCGCGCCTGATTTTCTCAGGTCGAGGAAAGCCTCGTCGCTCAATTTGTTGAAGGCCGCTTCGTCGATCACCTGGAAATCGGTGAGGTTGAGCACTTCGCCGCCTTCCAGCGTCACCTTGCTCTGGCGCGGCGAAAACAGGCCATGCGCGTCGATCTTGTCGACCATCTCGCGGGTGGCCCTGAAGTCGATCTGGAACTGGTTGCAGAAGGCGAGCGCCTGCTTGGTCGCCTCGGTCGGTTCGTTGCCGCTGAAGAACGGCAGCACCTTGTCGTCACGGAACGGTGCCACGAGCTGGTCGACGACACGCTCGCTCGCCCGGTCGACGCACAGCGTCAGCCGGCCGGCCGACGTCGGGTCCTCGGCCAGGATGAAGGGATAGCGGCGGACATAGGCCGGGATGTAATGCGGCGCGTTCCACATGCCGTCGGCATCGACGAACAGATTTTCGTCCTGGCGCACGCCGGTGATGATGACAGGCGCCTTGCCGGCGCCGATGAACACGATCGGGTAGGAGCGCATCGCCGCCGGCATCTCCGACGCCACCACCGGAATGGCGTGCGCCGAGCGCGCGAAGGAAAAATCGCTGCGCGCGGTCAGCCCCAGCGAGCCGTGCCGGATCGGGTTGAGCGCCTCTGGCCTCGTATAGAACAACGGCATGGCATCGCCCCCCTTTGCCGGCGCCGTCCCTGTTTTCGCACCACTTTCAGCCATCGTCCGTCCTTTTCTCCCGCAAGCCGTTCAAGCCGGCCAATCAGCGTCCGGCGTCGCTGCGAAGCTCTGTCTTGTTGCGCCAGGCGCGTATCGGAACAAAGTACTACAGCGTCGCCGGCACGCGCAAAAGGACATGGGCTGCTGTATTTTGCGGTTTGCGGCGGTGAATTGTCTTGGGCGCCGAGCGCTTCGCGCGATGGCGCACAATCCCAGGAAAGTGTTCGACGTTCTTCCGTCCTGGACTCCGGAAATAATGAGTTCTGGACAGCTCGCGGCGAAGCGGCGACAGTGCCGCGCAAACGGCTTTGAGGCGAGCGCAATGGCGGCGGCGGCGGATTTCGAACAGGCGATCGGGCAGGCGTTCATCGTCGAGACCACAGGCGGGCGTATCTCGCTCGAACTGAGCGCCGTCAACCGTATCGCGGCCAGCCCGCGCCCGGGCGGCGGTTTTTCCCTGCTGTTCCGGGGACCGCGCGGGATCGCGCTGCCGCAGGCGACCTACAGCCTTGCCGGCACCAGCGGGGTCCACGACATCTTCATCGTGCCGGTTGCGGCCGACGCGACCGGCCGGACCTACGAAGCGGTGTTCAATTAACGCCGGTTTTGAGCTGCAGGGCCGAAAAGCGACAATCTTAGCCGTCGGCGCCGCCCCTCACTGTCCTGCCGGACATCTCTCCCCGTAAACGGGGCGAGAGCGGCTGGCCGCAACGCCGGCGCATTTTCTGCAACGCTTGTGATTGGCGAAAGCGGCGATGACAGCGCCCCTCGCCCCGTTTACGGGGAGAGGATGCCGGCAGGCAGGTGAGGGGCAGCGCCAACCAACGATCATGGATCCGCTGGCGCGCAAGCCATCAAATCGTAGACGCCCTTGTCCTCGACGACGACAAAGCCGAGATCGACATAGAGCCGCCTTGCTGGGTTGTTCTTCTCGACATGGATCGATATTAGTTTGCCGGCTAAGCATGCCTCGTCTATCAGGTCGCGCAACAGGGCGCCACCATAGCCCTTGCGGCGATGCACAGGCAAAAAAGCGATGTCGATGATGCGGTGTTGGCTTGGCCAGCGCTCGACATAGAGCCGGCCGATGTCTTGCCCGGCATGGCTCACCACGAGCCAGTCGGCCTGCGGATAGTGCTTGTGGTAGTGCGCGTGCTGCGCCTGGAACTGCATGTCGAGAAAGGCGGCCTTCTGCGCCTCGCTCCAGTCCGTCACGGCGAGCTCTTCCATGCGGGTCGAGGCATAGAGCCGCGACAGGAAGGCAATGTCCGCCTCCGCGGCGGCACGGAAAGCGAGTCCGGCCTGCCGTGACCGGGACCACGCCGGAGCGGGATAGACCAAAGCCACGCCGCTTGCGGTCAACGTCAGACCGGCGGCGTCAGGTCGCGCACCACCGCGATCTGCTTGAGGTTGCCGGTGGCCAGCGCCGTCCAGCTCCACTCCCATTCGGAACTGTCCATGGCCATCTGGTTGATCGTCCACAGACCATTGGTCCCATCGTTCGTGATCATCATGCTGAACAAGGCAAGCCGACCATCGGCATTGTAGTCGAGCGACAGCCGTGTGTTGGCGCCGGAGGCGCTGAAATCACGCCATCCAGACCAGTTTTGGGTGGCCGCGTCGTATTGGGCGTTGAACGAGTGGACATGCTGCTGGTCGGAAGCCACCAGCATAATGTCACCGTCCCCCTGGATGCCGGCGCAGAGCGTGTATCTGGGAACCCTGCTGTAACCGGGCGTCGCCCAGTTCGTCCAGGTGTCGGAGCCCGCCGGCAGTTGCTTGGTATGCAGGACCTGGCCCGGCTGCGTCATGGCAAAAAGATTGGTGGCGCCCAGCGGGCCGACGATCGGCGCCATTTCCGTGAAAGGATAGCCGGCGTCGATCTGCACCCATGGCGTCCAGTCGGCCACCGTCAGCGCTTGGGCCTTGGCCTGCTGGCAGCGATAGAGATGAAGGGCTGAGTTGATGCCGAAGAGCGCAATGCGGCCGTCCGCCTGGCGCAGCGCCGTGACCGCCACGAGCTGGCCGGTCAGTTGTATCCAGGCGCTCCAGGGCTGTGCGGGCGGCCTAAGCTCGTCGACGGTGACGACGATCGGCGTCGTGGTGCCGGGCGGCGTGATGGTTTTCTGAACCTGAACGATCACGTCCGGGTTCTGGTAGATCCACCAGATGCGGCCCTGATTGTCGGTGAGGAAGATTTCGACGCGGCCGTCAACGTCGCGCGCCATCGAGAGTTTCTGGTAGCTTGTTGCGCCGGGCGGGGCGCCAATTCCGACCGGCGGGTTCCATTTTTCGACCGGGCCGACCTGGTTGGCGTCCTCCGTGATGAAAGACAGGTTGGTGGTGCCGGTCGGTTGGGCCACCACGGCGACGCGCCCGTCCTTGGTCAGGCCTGCGGTCATGATCACCCAGGCGCCGGCGGCGATGGGAGACCATGCGGCAGGCCACGCCCCGTTGGGCGCGACTTGAGCCTTCTGGATCAGCCGTCCCGCCGCGGAATCGATGCCGACGACCATCAGCCGCGACAGTTCGAAGAACGACACGCCTGGCACGTGCCCGGTTGGCGCCGCATGGGAGGGTAAGTGAGCGTCTTCGTTAGCCATGGTAACGGCCCCGCCTTGTTGGCTCGAAAATCAGGTTCTCGGTGGGAACACGCCCTGCAGGGCGATGCAGAAATTGCAGGTGAGATAAGGCTGCAGATTGTTGTGCGGCTGGTCACCGCCGGCAGGCGCGAGCATGTTGTCGTTCATTGGCGTCAGCGCGGGTATCGGCGTCCCTGGAACATAGGCGAAAGCGCCACCGGACTTGCCGAGAATTCTCGACGGGCTGGGTACCTGGACGTCGGCGACGTCCTGGGTTCCGACCATAACGTTGTGCGCATGGATCGGTATTTCGCTTTGGAGCAGCGTCACCGTCTCCGAGCCGCTACTCTCTCCGAGATCGTGCAGTGACAGGCCAGGTCCCTGACCGGGGTGCATTGGCGCGCTGCCCTGGAGATTGGGCAGCGCGAAGTTCGACTTGCCGTCGCCGCCATAAGTCGTGCCGAGCAACGAGAACAACGCCGTGTTCTGCGACAGCGGCAAAATCTGCCCGTCGCACAGCGCCCAGCCCTTGGGCGCGAAATTGAACGGGAAAATGCGGATTTCCGCAACGAACGGATCGGCCATGACGGTCCTCTCAGGTCTGCGACGGGAAAATGCCGAACAGCGAGATGATGAAGTTGATGCATAGATACGGCTGGAAATTGCTATGCGGCTGGCTGCCGCCGACGGGTGACACCATGGTCGCGGCCATCGGCCCATCGGGCGCCTGGCCATCGATGTACATGAAGATCGTCCCCGTCGTCTGGTCGAGGACATTCCCGCCCGGATTGGTCCCGGTGCCGGTTTGGCCCGATGCCAGCATGGGATGCGAATGAGCCGGGATCTGCTGGATCGACAGCGTGATTTCCTCCGCGCCGCCAGTCTCGGCCAGGGTGAAGCCGTTGCCCTGATGGAGCGGTAGTCGCCCACGCAGGTCGGGCAGCGCAAAAGTGCTTTCGCCGTCACCGCCATAGGTGGTGCCGATCAGTTGGAACAGCGTCTCGTTTTCCGAGATAGGCAGCAGTTGCCCTTCGCAGAACATCCACCCGGCCGGCGCGAAATTGCCGGCAAACATGCGAACTTCGCCAACATAGGGTTGTGCCATGATCGCGTTTCCTCAGGTCTGCGACGGGAAAATGCCCTGCAGGGCGATGCAGAAGTTCAATGTCAGGAAAGGCTGCATATTGAGGTGCGCCTGCGAACCGCCCACATTGGCGATGCTGGCAGGGTGCAACGAGGTCAGGCTGGTAGCCTGCGCATAGCCATTGTTGAAAGCCCCCAGGAAATTCCCGGAGTTCAGGGGCACCGTGCCGTTGGCGTTCGTCGCTCTCGCCTGGTGAACATGGGTCGGCAATTCCGCAATCGACAGCGTGTGGGATTGCTCGCCGCCCCGCCCGCCGAGGTCATGCCCGTTGCCGACATGGATCGGGACCCTGCCCCGGAAATCCGGCAAGCCGAAATTTACCCGGCCGTCGCCGCCAAAGGTCGTGCCGAGCAGCGAAAACAGAGCCTGGTTCTGATTTATGGGAAGCAGTTGGCCGTCACAGAACGCCCACCCCTTGGGCGGGAAACCGAAGGACATGATGCGGATTTCGGACAGAAACGGCTCTGACATGCGATACCCTCCCACTGCCGCTTCAGACTATACACGTCACGAATTATAAGTCTACTGGCAATACTTATTCCGGATAAATTTTCATAAATATCCTCCGGATCGCCTACTAGCAACTTCAAGTATATTGTTAACTATATACTTTACAAGCCTCGGTTGAGGCGTATGTAAGAATCGCCTGGCGAGTTCGTCGCCCGTTCAGACTATGGCGTCGAATAGAAGCCCGCCGTACCACCGGTGCCGATCGTGACACTGACGGTGCCGCTGTTGATGGCTTGCACATAGCTCATGACAGCCGCGGCATCGGTTGCCGCGCCCGCGTAAGCCGCGGCGCCGCCATGCAAGCCAACATGGACATCGAACCGCGTGCGGAGACGGATGTCTGTGCCACCATTGGCACCCGAACCTGTGAAATTGTTGGCCAGGCCGCCAGCACCGCCGAGGGTCAGCGAGACCGTCTGGGCGTCTCCAGCAACCGTGCCGGCGTTCAGTTCGAAACCGTGGTTGCCGAATGTGCCTGGATTGCTGGCGGTGTTGCCTTGTACCACGGCCGTCAGCTTGTGGTTGCCGCCGTCGACCGCATCACCCGTCTGCAGCAGAATGCCATCATTGTTGTACTGATAGAGCAGGTTGTTGGTGATCGTCACGCTGGAATCGGCGCCGCCTAACGTGACGAAGCCGATATCGCTGCCCTGGGCCGATCCGCTGTTCGCCACGCCGGCGACGCCGATCGTGTTCGAATCGATCGTGCCGTTGAACGAGCTGGCGCCGGAGCCGGTGCTGATGCCCAGAGCCGTGCCCAGCGCATCGCGCATCGTATTGTGGGCGATGTTGAAGGTCAGGTTCGCCACGTCGCCGGCGCCGCCCGAACTGATCGTGATGCCGCCGCCGCCCGAGACGATGTTCTGGTTGTTGTTCGACAGCGTGTTGCCCAGCGCTCCAGTGGCGCCGCCGAACACCAGATCCGACTGGACGTTGCCGTGCAGATCGAGCTGGAACAGGTCGCCGCGCGCGGAGGTGAATGTCGAGCTCTGGACGGTCGCGTTGAAGACGCCGTTCGTCGCCTGGAACACCAGCGCGTCGCCTGACGAGTTTCCTGCGGCGGCGTTGGTCGCAAAGGTCGAACCGGTGATGGTGATCCGGTTGAGAGTCTCGCCATTGTTGTTAAAGACGTGGAATGCGTCCAGCGCCGCGCCGGTGAAGGTGGAATTCGAAACCGTAGCGGTGCCCTTGAGGCCGGTGAAATAGGCATTGCCTTCGCCGACGCCGGCAACGCTGGTGCCATTGCTGCCGTTGATGATCGTATGGTCCAGCGTGAAGCCGGTGACGTTGTTGCCCAGAATGCCGTAATTCTGGAAGTCGTTCATCTGCAGGCCGTTGAGCTGCACATCCGTCGTGCCGTTCAGGTAGATGCCGACGCCTTGCGCGGTGCTGCCATCCGCGCCTGTCTTGCTGGAGATGACGCCGCCGCCCGAGGCGCCGACCGTTGCACCATTGCCGGTCACATGCAGGCCACCCAGGGCACCCGTGGTGTCGAGGATAATGCCGGTGGCACTGCCGCCGCTGGAACTGATGCGCTGGAACGTCAGATCGCTCGCACCGATCGTCGTGTTGGCGACGTTGAGTGCTGTGGCCGTGCCCGAGCTGATCACGCTGCCGGTGCCGGTGGCGCTGATCGTGCCGCCGCCCGTCGCGCTGAAGCCGGCGACGTTCGAGCCGGTCAGCGTCAGCGTGTTGGTGAAATTGATCGTCGATCCGCCGTTGCTGGAAAGCGCTATGCCGGCGCTTGAGCCGGTTGCCGACACCGTGCCGCTGAAGGTGGCCGTGCCGCCGGTGCGGCCTGCGATGCTGATGACGTTGCCGACGGCGCTCGTCTTGGCGATCGACCCGCCATAGGTGATGGCCGCGGTGCCGCCGCTGACATCGAACGCGGTGCCCGAGGCGCCGCTCAGCGCACCGGTGCCCAGGTTTACCGTGCCCGTGACGTTGGTCAGGGCGACATTGTTGACGCCGCCGCCCGAAGTGGTCGAGGTGAAATTGATGCCGGCCGCGATGCCGTTGAGGTTGATCGCTTGGGCGGCACTCGCGCTGATCGAGCCGGTGGTGACATTGACCGTCCCGCCATTGGTCGCGGTGAAGGCCATGTTGGAGCCGCCCGTTGTGACCACGAGGTTGGCGAAGCTAACGGTCGAGGCCTGGCCGCCATTGTTGATCGAGACGGCGGCGCCGGTGGCATTATTGTGGGTGACGGCGCCGGTGAAGCTGACTGTGTTGGCTGCCGTCGCGCCGGAGATGACGACGCCGCTGGCGCCGATGTTCGACGTCACCGCGCCGGCAAAGCCGAAGCTGCCGCCGGTGCGGTTGGTGATGCTGACCGCGGTGCCGATAACGCTGGTGACCGAGCTCGTGCTGTCGAAGCCGAACGCCGCATTGCCGCCGATCACGGACAGGCCGCTGCCGCCCGTGGTATCGACATTGGTGGCGGTGACCGTTCCGGAGGCCGCGCCGAATTTGATGCCGGTCGCGGCCGAGGCCGCGATGAGGGAGACATTGGTCAGCGTCGTCGTGCCGGTTGCGCCGGCGCCGAAGTCGATGTCGGCGGCCGTGACGTTCCTGATCGTCATGTTGCTGATCGTGGCATTCGCCGTCGCGCCGCTGATGCCGATCGCGGCATTCACGCCCGCGCCGTCGTCGCCGTTGATGGTAAAGCCGTCGATGATGTTGCCGCTGGCCGAAAGCGTGATGACGCTGCTGCCATCGGCGCTTGTCAGCGTGGTGGTGCCGCCCGGCGTCTGATCGGCGATGGAGATGGTGTTGCTGGCCAGCTGGATCGTCGACGGCACCGTCAGCGCCAGGTTGATGTTGCCATTGTCGAAGCCGCGCACCTGCTGGCCGGTCAGCAGGTTCAGCGTGTCGTTGCCATTGGTGCCCTGTGCGGTGATGGTGCCGCCATCGTTGACGAGGACGATGATGTCCGTTGCGGCCGCGTTGAATTCGGCGTCGGCCAGTGTCGCCAGATTATTCTGGTCGCGGCCGCTGCCGTCGCCGGTCGACGCCGCGCCGACGAAATAAACCTTGCCGACACCGAAGCCGAGGCCAGGCGTGGCCTGGAAGTTCACATCCTTGAAATTGTAGGTGCCCGCGGCCGGCGCGACGGAAGCGTCGATGCCGACACTGGCACTGATGGTCGACAACTGGTCGGCGGTATCGCCGTCGCCAAAGGTGAAGGCGACGTTCGTCGTGCCGTTCAGGAACACGCCGGTGTTGACGCCCGCGATGCTCGAACTGTTGCCGGCGAGGTTCGCATCGCCGAGCCGCACCGTCTGGCCGCCGGTGGCGCCTCGCAGGTCGACGCCGATCGAGGTGCCGGCGGCGGCGGCATTGGTGACGTCGAAATCGTTGGCCGTGATCGCCGCGTTGATCGTCGAACCGTTGAGGTCGAGAGCCACGGCCGCGTTATCGTTCAGGCCGATGTCGAGACCGTTGAAGGAAAGCGCCGCACCCTGCGTGCCGGTGACGTCGACGCCGCGAGAGGTGATGCCCTGCAGACTGACCGTGCCGAGCGCTATGGCGCCGCCGCCCGAGGAGGCGACATTGGCCAGCGAAATGCCGGTCGTGGCGCTGGTGGTGGATACCGAGGAGAAGTTGAGCCCCGCCGCGCCGATCGTGATGCCGCTGAGGTTCAGTGCGGTGCCGCCGCTGGTGGTGGCGATCGTGTTGCCGCTTCCGCCGGCGGTAACAGTGCCGGCGCCCGTGGCGCTGAACCCCGTGCCCGCCGCCGTGGTGATCGCCAGCCCACCGCCGCCGAAATTGATCGCCACAGGGGCGCTGTTGCCGCTGATCGCGACGCCCGCGCCGGTCGAGCTCATAGCGATGGTATAGCTTGCGCCGTTGATGTTGAAGGTGCCGCCGGTGTTGTTGACTATCGTAACGCCGGAACCCGCACCGGTGAAATTGTTGGATGCCCCCGAGGCGGTCACTGTGCCGCCGGTATTGTTGTTCAGGTAGATACCATTGCCATTGGACGTCAGGTTGCCGCTCAGCGAGACGAGCCCGGCCCCGGCCAATCGGTTCTGCACTTCAAGGGCTGTGCCGGCGGCGGCCGACATGGTGGCGCTGCCCGAATAGCTGACTGCCGCCGTGCCCCCGCTCACGATGAACGAGACAGCCGCGGCGCCGGTCAGCGCGCCCGAGCCAAGGTTAACCGTGCCGCTGGTGTTGACAAGGTTCACATTGGTGCTGCCGCCGCCGGACGAGGTCGAATCCAGGGCGATGGTTGCAGCGACGTTGGACAAGGCGATCGCCGTGCCGCTGGTTGAATTCACGCTTTCGGTGCCGCCAGTGGCGGTGATGCCCATCGTGGCGCCACCCCCTCCGGAAATGCCGACGCCGGTCGTGGTATCGATCGTTACGCCGCCGGTGAAGCTGGTCGTGCCGCCGGTCTGCGTAAGGCCCGCGCCGCTCGTCGTGTCGATGTCGGCGAGGCCGGTGACGTTGAGCGTACCACTGGCCCAACCGATGCCGCCGCCGGTTGACAGTACGTTGTTCACCGTCACCGTGTTGAAGTTGAAGGTGCCGGCATTGGTGTTTATCGCGCTGATGCCGGCGTCCGCCATGCCGGAGATGTTGGTGGCGCCGGTGACGGTGAAGGTCCCGGCGACGCCGTCGAAGATGATGCCGCTCGCGCCGCCGGTCGCGGTGACGCTGCCGATCGTCATGCCAACCGTCAAGGGGTCGAGATCGATGGCCGTGCCGGCCGTGGTGTCGACCGAGCCGCCGCTGCTGTTGAGCGTGAAGGTGGTGGCTGGCGGACCCTTGGCATCGACCAGAAGGCCGGTGCCGTTGTTGTTGAAGACGGTGAACGTGCCGAGATCGAGCGCGCCGCTGGTGCTGGTCAGGCTGAGGCCGTCGCCCTGGACCCGCGCGCCTGTCGTGCCGATGTCGAGCGTACCCACCGAGACCGTGCCGCCGGCGCCGGTCGAATCGAAGGTGACATTGCTGAAGGCGAGGCCGCCGCCGGTACCGCCGGTGACCGTGTTGCCGGCAAAAGATCTGACAGCGATCGAATTCTGCGTCGCGTTGATGTTCTGGCCGACGAACGACGCTGCCAGCGCCGATCCCGTCGATTTCAGCGTGTTGCCGTCGATCGACAGCAGCAGCTTGTCGGCCGTTGCGCCGCCGCTGGTGATGAAATCGAGCGCCCTGCCGCCGGCGGCGATGTCGTTGTTCCTCAGGAAGAAACTGGAGGCGGCCGACGCGCTGCCGGAAATACCGGCGCCGGTGCCGGTGTTGCTGATGATGAGGTTCTGGACGCCACCGGTGATCAGGCCCGAGCCTGATGTCGCCAGGCTGACGACCGATCCGGCGTTGTTGCTCTGCAGGACAGGCCGCAGCGTATCGATGCCGGCGGGGGCCGAGACGACCGTCGAGTTCTGCACGGTGGTGAAATGGAACGACGCCCCGGCGCCGCCGCTGGCGTCGACGCCGAGCTGCGAGACATCGACGGCAGCGTCGCCGCTCTTGAAGGCGAGCAGCACCTGTCCGTCGTCGAGCTGGAACGACGTCCCGCTGAGATCGATGGTTTCCTGGCTGCCGTTGACGTTCTTGTCGATCAGCACCACGACGTTGGCAGTGGACGCCTGGGCGCTGATATAGCTACCCGGATTGGCAAGGCTGCCGTCGCCGGTGCCGCCTTCAACGACGTAGTAGACGCTGATCGTCGACAGGTTCGAAATGTCGCCGGTGAAATTGACGTCGTTGAAATTGTAGTTGCCATTGGTCGGCAGCGTGTCGGTGGCGTGGATGACCTGGCCGCCGGTGGTGGCGATCGACGATTCGGCCGGACCCTGGCCATCGCCGAAGACCAGCTTGGCGTTGGTGGTGCTGGAGAACTGCACGCCATAGCCGACATTGGCGATGGTCGAGGTCTGGCCACTCGGACCGGGGTTGTTGTTGACGAGGTCGCCGAGCTGGATCGTGCCGGTGCCGGTCGTGCCGGCCATGTCGATGCCGATCGTGCTGGCGAAGCTGCCGCCATCGACGTCGAGATCGCCAGCCGTGATGTTGCTGGCGCCGAGCGCGGCGCCGCTGAGGTCGAGGCCGATCGCGTTGGTGGCGCCGAGCCCGATGTTGAGGCTGGTGAAATCAAGCGTTGAGGCGAGCGTGCCGGAAATGTCGACGCCGCGCGACGTGATGCCTTGCAGGTCGACCACGCCGAGGCTCACGGCGCCGCCGCTGACATTGTTCAGCGCAATGCCGGTCGCCGCCCCGGCGACCGTGATGGAATCGAAGGTGACGCCGCCGGCGCCGACTGTCGCGTTGCCGAGGTCGAGCGCGGTGCCGGTCGTCGTGGTGATGGTGTTGCCGCTGCCGCTGACGCTGACCGTGTCGGCGGAGGCTACATGGAAGCCCGTTGCGGTCGTTGTCGTAATGGCAAGGCCACCATTGCTGAAGTCAATCGTGCCGTTCGGATTGCCAGTCAGGCTGACGCCGTCGGTCGCGCCCGAGCTGATCTGCTTGGTGGCGCCGGAGAAGGCAACGGTCGCCGCCGTGCCGTTGTCGATAGCGGCAACGATGATGTTGCCGCCGGCTGCCGCGTTGTTGTCGGTGAGGTTGCCCGACAGCGTCACCGAGCCGCCGGTCAGTTCCTGGATCGAAACCGCCGCGCCCGTGCCGTTGCTGGCGATGGTGCCGCCATAGGAGATAACGGCGTTGCCGCCGCTCTGATCGGTCGCCGAGCCGATATTGAAGGACGTGCCCGCGCCGGTGTTGGTCAGCGTGCCGGTGCCGAAAGCGGCTGTGCCGCTGAGAGCCTGCAGGTCGATGCCGTTGCCCGAGCCGAACGTGGCGTTGGTCGAGGCGAAGTTGATACCAGCGGTGATGCCGTCGAGCGCCGCCGCTTGGGCGCCCGTGGCACTGATCGTGCCCGTCGTGACATTGACCGTGCCGCCGCCAGTGGCGGTGAAAGCCGTCGCGCCATTGGTGGTGATGTCCACATCCGCGAAGGTAATGGTGGAGCCGGTGTTGCTGGTCAGCGAAACGCCGTTGCCGCCGATGGTCGCCTTGTCGGTAAAATTGACCAGGCCGCCGGTGCGGTTGGAGATCGTGACACCGCCGCCGGTCAGCGTGCCGGCCGGGCCGCTGTTGGGCAAATTGCCGCGCGTGAGCGTGATGTTGCCATTGCCGCTATCGGCGGCGAGCAGCGTGCCGGCGACGTTGATGTTGTTGTTGGTGATCGACACGTTGGTGGTGAGGCCGTCGACCTTGAAGGCGGTCTGGCCAACGGCGACATTGCTGACCGTGACGCCGTCAACGACGATGCCGCCGGCATTGCCGAAGCCGACCGCGCTCTCGTCGATGAGGAAGACCGAGCCGCTGCCGCCGCTGAAGTCGAAAGCGGTGTTCTTCACCTGATTGCTGCCGAGCAGGTGCAGGGTATCGCTGCCCGTGCTCTTGACCACGCCCTCGTCGCCGGTGACGTTGCCGCCGGTTGCCCCGAGATTGCCCTGGACGTTGATCGGCTGGACCGTGCCGGAGGTGAGGATCGAGTTGCCGTTGCCGAAGCCGGTGATCGACTGGCCCGAATCGAGCGTGAACGGCGTGCCGCTGAGATCGACCGTGCCGACAAAGGCGAAGACCACACCGCTGCCGCTCATGGCGTCGGCGGCGGTCACCGAAATGGTGCTCACATCCGCGCTCAGCCCATCCGTGCCGGCGGCGATGACGCCGCCGTTCTGCGAGACCATGATGACGCCGCCGACGGCGCTCGCCAGATGAGCGGTGCCCGTAAAGACGACGTCGTCGAAATCATAATTGCCGAGCGTCGGATCGAGCCCGATCGTGTTGACGGTGTAGCCGCCAGCCGCCGCGCTGATCGAGGATTGCCGCCCGTCGGCGGAAGTGCCGTCGCCGAAGGTGAAGTTGGCGTTGGCCGATGTCGCGGTGGTGCCGCCCGACGACAGTTCGACGCCGACGCCGACATTGCTGATGCTGGAGCCGCGCTGGAAGACGATAGTCAGGTCGCCCGTGGTCGACGACAGATCGATGCCACGCGAGGTCAGGTCGCCGGTGCCGGTGATGGTGGTCACGCCGAAATCGGTCGATGTGGATGAGCCACTGAAGTCGAAACCGGTCTGGTTGGCGCCGACATTGCCGATGGTCGTGGTGCCAAAGGTCACACCGCCATTGGTGCCGCTGAAATTGACGCCAGCGGTGTTGGCGCCAGAACCGAGCGTCACATTCGTTGTGCCGAAAGTCACCAGGCCGGGATTGCCGCCGATGTCGATGCCATTGCCTCCAGCACCCGATACCGTCATCGCGCCGAAGTGGGCTTCAGCGTTTACGTTCGAGACGGAGACGCCATTGCCGGTCGCGTTGGTGACCGTTAATGGCGCCGTCGCGTTGAAGGACGAATCGATGCCAAGGCCGGCGATCACCGCGCCGCCGCCACCGCTGGCCGTCAACGCCGAGCCGGTGAAGCTGATCGCGCCCACCGTCGGAGCCGTGGTCGAGCCGATTGCGAAAAGGTTGCCGGTAGAGGTCGAGGTGACCGCGCCGGTGAAGGCAACCGAACCACCGGTGATGCCGTCGATCTTGACTGCCGTGCCGGGCGTGCCAGCCGAGCTGTTGATGGTCGCGCCGATGGTGATCGCGGCGGTGCCGCCGGAGACGACGACGCCATCGCCCGTGCCGCTGTTGGTGATGGTGCCGCCGATGCCGATCGTGCCGGTGTTGTTGGTCAGGCTAACATCGGCGCCGGCGATATTGGTGGTGACGAGATTGCCGACATTGACGGTCGCGGCGCTGTTTTGAACCAGCAAGCCGGGGCCTCCGCCGACCACGGTGTCGATCTTCGTCGTGCCGTTGAAGCTGTAGACGCCGCTGGCGACGTTGTTGAGGCTGATGGCGACGCCGCTGATACGGTACAGGTCGACGCCACCAAAGGTGACGTTGCCGCCGCTGGTGTTGCTGATGGCGATGCCGGTCGAAGCTCCCCCGCCGGAGCCATCCACGGTGACGCTGGAGAAGTTCACCCCGGCCGTCCCGATCGTCATGCCGGCGATCTGGATGCCCTTCTCGTCCGGTCCGAGACCGGTCGCTACCGTGTTGCCGGAGCCAGTTACCGTCAGCGTACCGCCATTGACGGCGCTGAAGGCGAAGCCGCCATCCGCGGTCAGGTCGAGCCCGCCGGTGAAGTTGATCGTGCCGCCGGTGTTGCCGGTCAGGTCGATCGCATTGGCCGCGCCGGTGCTGGCGGTGATCGTGCCGCCGAAGGTGGCGGTGCCGCCGGTCATGTTGGAGATTGTCACCGCGCTTGCGGCAGCGGTCTGATTGATGGTGCCGTTGAAGGTGACGTTGGGCGTGGAGCTGCTGATCGAGAAGGCGTTGCTGCTCGTGCCGGTGATGGAACTGCCGGCCCCGAAAGTCAGGGTTGCACTCGAGTCGTTGACGATAGAGACGCCTATGCCGCCGCCGGTAATATCGAGGTCGTCGAAAGTGGCGGTGCCATCGAAATTCTTGGCGGACAGCCCGACATTGGTGGCATTGCCGATCGTCGTGTTGCCGGTGAAATTGACGGTCGCGCTCGAGGCGACAAGCTCGATGCCGGTTTGGCTCGCATTCTGGACATTGAGATCGTGGACCGAAACCGTGCCGGTCACGCTGCCGAGGAAAAGACCTGTGTCGACATTGCTGAGGGTCACGCCCTGGATCGTCAGGCCGTTGATCAAGGTTGCGTTGATGCCCGCGTCGCTGCCGCCCGAAATGTTGAAGTCGAGCAGCGAATTGCCGTTGGCCACTGTCACGACACCGCCGGAGCCGGAATTGGTCAGCGTCGCCGCGCCGCCGCCCGGATCCGAAACGACCTGGTCGTGCTGGACATTGTTGCCGGTGATGTTGACCGGAATGCCGCCGAGCGAGAAGGAGCGGCCATTGCCGAACGAGGCCAGCGTCTGGCCGTCGCTGAGCGAGAAGCCGTTGGCGGTATCGATGGGAGATCCTTCGTTGACCAGCACGAAGATCGCATTGTTCTGGGTGTTGGCGTCGGCCAGGTTTATCGCGAGCAGGCTCGATGTCGAAGAACCGTCACCCGACGAGCCGACGCCGCCGACGAAGATCACATTCTGCTGGTCGAACAGCTGATCGCCGCTGAAAGTGGTCGAGCCGAACGCGTAGTGGCCGAGCGTCTGGTTGAGGCCGCGCGCGTCGAGCGAAGCGGTGCTGCCGGCAATCGAACCGCCGCCAAAGCTGAATTCGGCATTGGCCGAATGGGCCAGCGAGCCCGCTATGCCGAAGCGCACACCGGTGTCGACACCCGAAATGGAACCGCCATTGGTGATGATGATCGAGGCGCCGCCGGTGGTGTCGGCGAGGTCGATGCCGATGGTGCCGGCGGCGCCTGGGCCGGTGATGTTGAGCGACTGCGCGGTGAAATTGGTCTGGCTGCCGGAGAAGTCGAGACCAGAGCCGACGCCCAGCCCGGAAATGACGATGTTGCCGGCCACTACGGCGGCGTTGACGCCGCTGAACGACATGCCGCCGGCGCCGGGATTGGTGATTTTGATGTCGCCGAAGCGGATTGTCGCCGGCGAATCCGTGATCTGGATCGCCGCTCCGGTCGTGTTGGAAATCGTCGTCGAACCGTTGACGGTGAAGCTGCCCGAGACGTGGTCGAGCACCACGCCCGACGTGCCGCCGGTCTGGCTGATCGAATCCAGCACCACATGCGCGGTGATCGGGTCGATGTAGACGCCGACGCCGCCATTGCCGGAGATAGTGCCGCCGGTGGTGGTGAAGCTGCCGCCGCTCGACGTGCCCTGCACGGTGATGCCGCGGTCGGTATTATCAAGCGCATTGACCGTCGCGAAGGTGTAGGTGCCCTGGCCGGTGATATCGAGGCCGTCGTCGAGATTGCCCGACAGCAGCGTCGTGCCGGTGAAATTGTAGGTGCCGTTGTCCTCGATGTGCAGGCCGTCGAGACCGTTATTCGTGGACGTGAAATCGGACGCCTTGACGTTGGTCGAATTGCCGGTGAACTCGGCGCCGTTGCCGCCGGCGCCCGTCACCGTGACCTTGGTCAGCGTCGTGCCGGTGACGTTGTTGCCGAAGATGCCGTCAGCACCGCCGGTGATGGTGATGCCGTTCAGCGTGTTGCCGGTGCCGAGCGTGATGACGTTGTTGGCGACGTTGGTGCCCTGGATCGTGCCGTCGCTGCCGCCCAGATTGAAGGTGGCGGTGCCGCCGCCGGACAGTTTCGCGGTGACGCTTTGGCCACCGCCGATCACGGTCTGGCCAGTGGCAAGTGTCACGCCGGCAGTCGTCAGATTGCCACTGCCACCCAGGGCAACGACAAAACCGCCATTGCCGGCCTTGGTGACCGCGTCGTCCAGTGTCGTCGGGTCGGCCTGCGTGCCGGCGCCGGCCAAACCGCCATCGGCGAAATAGAACTTGCCGAACGCGGCATTGGTGGCGGCGTTGATGGCGACGCGCGTCGTCGAGCCGCCGATCTTGTCCTGCGACTGGACCCTGACGCCGATATCGCCGCGCACCCGCTCGTTGACGCGCTTGCGCAGGCCTTCGCTGGCCGGATAGACCGGGTCCGTGCCGATGGCCCCGGTGCTGTCCGAGCCGTGGCCCGGATTGAACGGGATGTTCAGCCGCACGCTGCCGGCGAACTGGGTGTCGTCGCGGTTGTCGTTGCGCACCTCACCGGTGAAGGTCAGCGACGTTCCGGTGCCGAAGACATCACCGATCTCATATTCGATGCCGGCCTTGGCGCCGGTGACGCTGCCGTCATCGCCGTGCGGATCCTCGAAATGATAACCGCCAATATCCAGCCGCAGCGAATGCTTGTCGGGCAGGTTGACCGGAACCTGGGCGCCGATCTCGCCTTCGATGCCCCAGGCCGCGTAATCGCGATGGTCGAGCACCGAGATCTGCTCGATCAGCTGGTTGGAGACCATCGAAAGGGTCGAGCTGGTCGACTGGTCGGTCGAGTCGCCCTTGATCGGCACGAAGACGTTCACATGCGCGTCGAAATTCGGCGTGATCGCCTCGACGCCCAGCGTGCCGCCGGTGAACTGAGTGCCGCCGTAGCTCTCGGCATTGAAATAGGCGTAGCCGCCGAGCATAAGGTCGGGGTTGACGATGCGGCGGATGCCGAGGCCGATATCCTGGCCGAAGGCGTCCTTGAAATCGTGCTTGGCCCGGACATCCAGGAACAGCACCGATTCGGCGGTCTGCTTGATCGGGATGAAGCCTTCGAGCGCAGCGTTGCCGCCATTGTTGTCGGCGCCGATAATGGCCCGGATCTGCGGCTGCCAGAGACCGGCATCGTCGCCATAGGCAGCCGCGCCCGAGAGCGCCAGTGCCAGCGACGTAAGCGCCGTCGTCTTCCAGAGATGCCTGGCAATACTCGAACGGCGATAGCCGGCGCGCACGTGGAAACCCTCCCCACGCGCCGCCATCCCACCAACTTGCCGAGACTTCTCGGTAGTTCCCATCCCCTGGCGAGCCCTTCTGGGACAACACGTCCCGCGTGCCGATATTTACTGGAATTCTATTGTATAGCGAGTCCCTAAAGATCCGGCTGCTGTGGTCGTCCGCCAAAGTTCTTCCCTGTGGCAATATGGACACAGTAAATTTGCCGGCTTGCTTGGCTAGACTCGCGGCTTCCAGGCCGGGTTGGAGTGTTGTATCAAGCCGTACTGCGGGAATACCAGCCGGGGCACAAGGAATATGACAGTTGCTTTAGCGAGAGCTAATATTTCAGGCTTGGCCGTAGGTATTGTCACTCTGTGGCTCATCCTGTCGGTCGCTGGACCCGCACTTGCCGAGGACGCGGCCAAGCCGGCCCAGCCCCAACCAGCCCAGCCCCAATCGGCCCCGCCCAAGCCGGCCGACGCCAATCCCTGGGCGGTGAACTGCTCCAGCGGCTCGGCGAACGCCGAGCTTCAATGCCAGCTGTCGCAGAACCTGACCGAAGCCAAGACAGGACAGCGCGTGCTCACCGTGACGGTGCGCCGCGACAATGCCAATGGCAGCCTTGCCATGCTGCTCGCTTTGCCGCACGGCCTGTTCCTGCCGTCCGGCGCCAGCTATCAGGTCGACCAGGGCCAGAAGACGACCATCGCCATCCAGACCAGCGACCAGAACGGCGCCTATGCCGCCACGCCGCTGCCGCCGGATCTGGTCAAGGCGATGAAATCGGGAACCAATCTGAACATCGGCATGGAATCCGTCACCCGCAAGCCGGTCACCATCCCGGTATCGCTGGCCGGCTTCACCGCCGCGCTGACCAAGCTGGAATCGATCAAGTAGCCATTGTCGGCCGCTTGATTGTCCGCACCCTTAATGCTCCGTTGCCGGTTCGGGCATATGGAGAAATTTCATGACGGGCTTTGTCGATCGCCAGCGCGCCACACATTTGATGCAACGCGCCGGCATCGCGGCGCTGGTGCTCTGCGCGCCCGAGGCCTTCCATTATGCGACCGGCGCGTCGATCGGCCCGGCCGGCCTGTTCCGGCGCGCCGGCGCCGGCTTCGTCGTCATCCCCGCCCGTCAGGACCTGCCGATCGGCGTCGTGGTCGCGGACTTCAACGCGGCGCAGCTGCGGACCTCGGCGCCCGAAATGGTTGTGCGTTCGCACCCGATCTGGATCGAATCCGCGCCGGTCGAGACAGGGCCTCACAGCCTTCCTCTGGCGGAGCGTATCGAGGCTGGCCTGGCTTCGCTCGACCGCGCGCCGGATTTCTCGCGGTCCGCC
Source organism: Mesorhizobium sp. M8A.F.Ca.ET.165.01.1.1 (assembly GCF_004792065.1). Classification (NCBI taxonomy): domain Bacteria; kingdom Pseudomonadati; phylum Pseudomonadota; class Alphaproteobacteria; order Hyphomicrobiales; family Phyllobacteriaceae; genus Mesorhizobium; species Mesorhizobium sp. M8A.F.Ca.ET.165.01.1.1. The sequence continues at coordinate 42,970 of NZ_SRTH01000025.1, forward strand.
ACTTTCGATCTCGCCGGCTCAGTGCGCCAGCTGCAAGCCATGCTTCTCGATTTCGGGCTGGAGCGCGCCACGCTCGGCCTCGACCTCGACTTCATTGCCGCCGCCGATTTTGCCGTCATCCGGGCGTTGTTGCCGAACTGCCCCGTCGTCGACGGCTCGCCCGTGCTGGACCGGCTGCGCGCCGTCAAGTCGCAGCGCGAGATCGACCTCCTGCGGCAAGGCATCCTCCTGTCCGAGGCCGGCCTGGAACGGCTGCAGGTCGATGCCATGGCCGGCATGCGTCAGGGCGACCTCGTCGCGCTCTACCGGCAAGGCGTCGCCACGGCGGCGGCCGGGCTTTCGCATCCGGTCATCACGGCCGAATATATGACGCTGGGTGCCCGGGCCAAGGGCGCCGAAGCCAGGGCCGTGGCTGGCGATCCGCTGAAATGCGACATGGTCTGCACGGTCGGCGGCTACGCCTCCGACATGTCGCGCAACTTCACCTTCGGCCCGCCTTCTGCCGATCAGTCCGAACTGCACGCCATCGCCGAGCGCGCCTTCGAGGATGGCCTGGCCGAGCTTGTCCCCGGAAACACGCTCGCCCATGTGCATCGCGTCGCCACCGACAGCCTGGCCCGGCAAGGCCTGCGCTCCTACCGCCGCGGCCATTTCGGCCACGGCGTCGGCCAGTCGGTTTTTTCCGAACAATGGCCGTTCATCGCGGCCGGCAGCGATGTCGTGATCGAGCCAGGCATGGTGCTGGCCTTCGAGATCCCGCTCTACATCGACGGCGTCGCCAGTTTCAACCTCGAGGACCAGTTCCTGATCACGCCGGATGGACCGGTCGCCATGAACCGGCTGCCGAGGCGGCTGGAGAGAATTGGGTAGCGGTCCCTATCGCCGTTGGCACTCTACGGCGCCCCCCTCTGCCCTGCCGGGCATCTCCCCCACGAGGGGGGAGATCGACTGTCGTAGCCGCCGTCGCCAATCTTCAACATGGCAAGAAGAGGAGCCGGCGCCGAAGCCGCCAATCTCCCCACCCGTGGGGGAGATGCCCGGCAGGCCAGAGGGGGGCGCCGTAGAGCGCGAACGCCGATGCTTAGGCCCTTGGCTGCTAAGCACTCACCGGCGGCCTGCGATCCCTCCAAGGCATCGCTTGCTCGAGCTGCGCCGACGCCGCCAGCACTGTCGCCTCGTCGCCGTAGCGGCCGACCAGCTGCACGCCGATCGGCACGCCGCCTTTCGACCAGCCGAGCGGCAGCGAGATCGCCGGCTGGCCTGAAATGTTGAACGGGAAGGCAAAGACGGCGTCCGTCCATTTGGCGTTGTAGCGGTCGATGTCCGTCTCCGACATGTCGTAATAGCCGAACGGGCGCGGCAATTGCGTCAAGGTTGGCGTGACGAAAAGATCGTAGCCATTGAGGTCGCCGACAATGTCGCGGCCGACCTGCCTGAGCTGCTCGACATCGCAGATGTGCCTGATGCCGCTGGTGGCGCGGCCGCGCTCGATGATCGCCCAGGTCACCGCCTCGACATCGCCAGGCGTTACCGGCCGGCCGATCACCGTTTCGAGATAGTCGAAGGTCGCCGCCGTCTGCACGCAGGTCATGTTGGTGTAGGTCGTCCACACGCCGTTGGCATCGAGCGGCATGTCGTGCTCGTCGACGTCATGGCCAAGCCGCTCGAGCGTCGCCACGGTCGCCAGCACCGCAGCCTTCACCTCCGGATCGATGGCCGTGCCATTGGGCGGCGTGACGGTGAAGCCGATGCGCAATCTTTTCGGCGCGCTCGCCGACAGGCTGAGCCAGGACGCATCCGGCACCGGCGGCGTGTAGGGGTCGCCGGGCAGCGCGCCGGCGACGGCGTCGAGATAGGCCGCCGTGTCGCGCACCGTGCGCGAGCAGCAGAGAAAATAGGCGCCGCCATACCAATAGTCGCCGAATGGCGCGAGGCTGACGCGGCCACGCGACGGCTTCAGACCCACAATGCCACAACAGGAGGCGGGAATGCGGATCGAGCCGGCGCCGTCGCTGGCTTCCGCGATCGGCACCATGCGCGAGGCGATGGCCGCCGCCGCACCGCCGCTCGATCCACCGGGCGTGATGCCTTCCTTCCACGGGTTCTTCGTCGTGCCGTAGAGTTTTGGCTCCGTCGTGATCGACCAGCCGTTTTCGGGCGCGTTCGACTTGCCGACCAGCACCAGTCCCGCCGCCTTCATGCGGCGAACGACTTCGGTGTCGAAGTCGGCGACGACGTCTTTCAGATAGAGGCAGGAATTGGTGTTCGGCGCGCCTGTCCAGGAGGAGGCCAGTTCCTTGAGCAGGAATGGTACGCCGGCAAAGGGAGCCGATTTGTCGACCGTCGCGGCCTGCGCGCGCGCCATGTCGTAGAGGCGGTGGATGACCGCGTTGAGCGCCGGATTGAGCCGCTCGACCAGCGTGATCGCCGCCTCGACCAGCTCCGCCGGCGAAACCTGGCCGCCACGCACCAGCGCGGCCAGGTCAAGCGCGTCTGAGTCAGCGTAGGTTTTCAACAGACTGTCGGTGATCATGTCTCTCTCCCAAATTTGCCAAGGCTGGCGCCGCCCCTCATCCGCCTGCCGGCACCTTCTCCCCGTATAGTGACGGGGAGAAGGGGGCTGTCGCGATCGTCGGCGCTCTTTCTGCAACGCTGGTGATTGGCGAAATCATCAGCGACCGCGTTTTTCTCCCCGTCCCTATACGGGGAGAAATGCCCGGCAGGGCAATGAGGGGCAGCGCGAACCTGAAACGATTGTCCCTGTGGAGGCTCCAATCTTTGCCCTGGAAGATCAGGCCGTGCCGGCACCTCCTCCAGCGCCAGCGGCCGGATTTGCGTCAGCCCAGCTCGACCGTCCGCCCCAGCTCGATGCTCTGTTCCGCCGCGAGCACGATGCGCAAGCTGTTGACCGCCGCGTCCATCTGCTCGGTCAGATCGAGGTCCTCGCGGATAGCGCTCAGGAAGAAGGCCTGCTCGCGGTCGCACAATTCCTGATGGCCGGGCTCGTCCTCCATGCTGACGATCTCGTCCGGTTTCTTGAAATTCTTGTCGCCGTCGACCGCGGCATAGTGGATCTTCAGCGCATCGGTCTTGGTGTGGCGATCGATGTCGGCGGAGTTCGACACTTCAGCCTCGGAGGCGGTGCCGCCGGCTTGCCCGGCGACGATCGACACCGCACCCTTCGGCCCCACGACGTCCTTCACGAAATAGGCCGTCTCGCTCATCATCGGCCCCCAGCCGGCCTCGTACCAGCCGACCGAGCCGTCATCGAAGGTGACGTGGAGATGGCCGTAATTCTGCTTGTCGGCCTCTGCCCACAGCTTTGCGCCGATACCGTGCACGCGGACCGGCTTCGCGCCGGTCAACTGGCACATGACGTCGACATAATGCACGCCGCAATCGACGATCGGGATCAGCGAATCGATCAGGTTCTTGTGCCAGTGCCAGGCGCTGCCGCTGCTCTGCTGATTGAGGTTGAGCCGCATCACCAGCGGCTTGCCGAGCGTCTTGCCGACCTCGATGAATTTGATCCACGAGGGATGGACGCGCAGGATATAGCCGAGCACCAGCTTGCGGTTTTTCGCCCGCGCGGCGGCCACCACCTTCTCGGCATCCTCGATGTTGGTGGCGAGCGGCTTTTCCATGAACACATGGCAGTTCGCCGCGATCGCCTTCAGCGCGTATTCGGCATGCGTGTTGGGCCAGCTGTTGATCGAGACGGCGTCCGGCTTCGTCTCCTTCAGCGCCAGGTCGAAATCCTCGTAGAGCGGATAGCCGGCAAGTTCGGCCGGGATCTTGGTGTTGCTCTTGATCGAGCGGCTCATGATGCCGACGATCTGAAAACCCTCGGAGCGGTGATAGGCGCTGGCGTGCGACGCGCCCATATTGCCCAGACCCACCACCAGCACTTTTACCTTGTCGGCCACATCAGCCTCCCAGTTCCTGATTGAATCGTGCGCGGCGCGCTGCCGCCCTTGTTGCTTCGTCCAGAGCAAATCACGCCAGGTTGGCGCCGCCCCTCATTGCCCTGCCGGGCATTTCTCCCCGTATAGTGACGGGGAGAAAGTAGCTGGCCGCAACGTTAGCGATTGGCGAAATCATCGACGCGAGCGCCCCTCTCCCCGTTACGGGGAGAGGATGCCGGCCGGCAGGTGAGGGGCGGCGCCGACTTCGGCAATTGCCGGTGCTACTTGACCGCGGAATCGAACAGATGCGCTTTGATCTTCTCGACATCGAGCGCGGCGAAGCCTTCCGACAGTTTGACGCCGTCGGCATCGGCCTTGATCTTGGCCTTGTCGAAGCCGTTGGCCGCGGGAATGAGATCGTTGGTGCAGACATCCTCGGCCTTCACCGGGTTGGTGATCTGGCCGATCTTGTGGATCTCGTCGAAGAAGCCCTGCCAGCTCGCCATGTCGTGCGAACCCCAGCCGCCGCGCTTGTCCATGTCGCCACGGAAGACGTTGATCTGCTGCAGGATCGACGTGGTGCCGAGTTCCGGCCCGAGATTCTTGGCCAGCGTCGGGAACTGCTCGAACACCGCTTCGACCGCCGCGCGCGGATTTTGATAACCGAACTCCAGGCCCATCGCCCAGCCGCGCAGGTACTTTTCCAGGAACGCCTTCTTGTCGGGATCGGCAAGATCGGCGGCGCGCACGACGAAGGTGTTCGCCGGCAGCTTGGAGTTCTTCACGCCGAGCCAGTATTCGAAGTCGAGGCCCTTGGCGATCCATTCGGCGCGCAAGCCTTCCCATGACAGCGCCGCGTCGCCCTGGCCGCCGGCCAGCGCGGTGCCCCAGGTCGGCCAGCCGGCCTCGACATATTTGACCTTCTTGATGTCGACGCCTTGCGCGGCCAGCAGCGGATCGGTGATCGACTGCCAGGCGGCGGAACCGAGCAGGATAGTCTTGCCTTCGAGCTTCTTCAGGTCATTCGAGCCCTCGCCCTTGCGGAAGGCGATGGAGAACGTGTCGCGCGCGCCCATGTGGAACACCGACTTCAGCTTCATGCCGTTCTGGATGGCGAAGGAGAACACGCCGGGCGAGGGAAAGCCCATGTCGGCCTGGCCGACATCGACGAACTTCACGGTTGCCGTGCCGTCGGACGGTCCCGGCTGCATGTCGGTGTCGAGCCCGTCGAAATAGCCGGCCTTCTTGGCCGCCCAGTAGGGATAATCGTCGAGCACTTCGAGCGTGCCGCGCGGCGAGATCCAGGTGAATTTTCCATAGGCCTCGGCTTTGGCCTTGAGGCCCGACGCGCCGAGCGCGGTCGCCGTCACCAACCCGGCGCCGGTGACCTGCAGGAAGGTACGGCGGCTCATTCCCGCCTGGTGGATGAAATTGTCGTTGGTCATGGCATTCCCCTTTTTGTTTGATGTTGGTCAGGCGCCCTCCTCCGGGGCGCGGTCATTGCCCTCTGCTCAAGCCTCCCAGCTCGCCCATTTCTTGCCGATGAGGAAGAACAGCACGTAGATCAGGATGCCGAGCATCGACAGGATCAGCACCACGGCGAAGAACTGTGGCATCTGGATCATCGACGAATAGGTGGTGAGCCGGTTGCCGAGGCCGAAGCCGCCGCCCACCATCTCGGCGCCGACCGCGGTGAGCAGGCCGAAGATGGCGCCGATCATCAGCCCGACCAGGATCATCGGCAGCGCCATCGGCGCGCGGATCTTCCAGAAGATCTGCAAGGTGCTGGCGCCGTAGGACCGTGCCAGCGCGATCTTGGCGCTGTCGACGCGGCGAAAGCCGGTGGCGGCGTTGATCATCACCATCGGCCCGGCGGCCAGCGCCACCGCGATGATGCGCGGCGTGTAGCCAAAGCCGAAGCGCAGGATCAAAAGCGGCACCAGCGCCAGCATCGGCGTGGTGACCAGCAGCAATATGTAGGGCGCGACGATCTTTTCCGCGAAGGGGAACTGGGTGATGACGGCGGCCAGCACCAGCCCGATCACCGCGCCGATGGCAAAGCCGGACACCAGCTCGACCAGCGTGTAGCCGAGATGCGGCGCGATCAGCGGAAACTCGTCGAACAGCGCATAGGCGATCGAACTCGGCGGCGGCATGATGTAGAGCGGCACATGAAACAGCCGCAGCGCCAGTTCGATGCCGCCGATGATGAAGACGGCGACGGCGACGATAGCCGCCACCTCTTTCCCGGACTTGATGCCGGGGCCGCTGGCGAAGGCCGAGAGGTTGGTCAGGCTGACGTCCTGTCCATCACCCGACTTGGCCTTGGAGAATTCCGGGATGGCGTCGCTCACGGCCTGATCCTCACGATCTCGGCGCTCGGGCGTTCCGGCGCCTTCGGCCTGGTGCGCTCACCGACAATGTCCATCTTGATCCGGTTGGTGAGGTCGAAAACCTCCTTCGTCGCCATGATCTCCAGCGAACGCGGCCGCGCGAACGGCACGCGATATTCCTTGGCGACTTTGCCCGGCCGCGCGCTCAGCACGACCACGCGGTCGGAGAGAAAAATCGCTTCCTCGATCGAGTGGGTGATGAAGACGATGGTGGTCTTGGTGTCGAGCCAGATCTCCTCGACCAGCCGGTTCATCTCCTCGCGGGTAAAACTGTCGAGCGCGCCGAACGGCTCGTCCATCAGCAGCACCGAAGGCTTCAGTGCCAGCGCCCGCACGATCGCCGCGCGCTGCTGCATGCCGCCCGAAAGCTCGCGCGGGAACTTGCCGCCGAAACCATCGAGGCCGACGCGGTTCAGGAGGTGCGCGATCCAGGCGCGGTCGGGTTTTTCGCCCTTGATCTCGAAGGGAAAGCGGATGTTGGCGTCGAGATTGCGCCACGGCAGAAGGTTGGCTTCCTGGAAGACGATGCCGATATCGGGATGTGGCCCGGTGATCGCCTTGCCATCGAGCCGGATCTCGCCGCTGGTCAGGCTGTGCAGGCCCGACATCGACCACAGAAGGGTGGTCTTGCCGCAACCCGACGGGCCGACGATCGAGACGATTTCATTGGCCCTGACGTCGAGGCTGCAGCGGTCCAGCGCCAGGAGGTCGCCGGACGCCGTGTGATAGATCTTGGTCGCTGCCTGCACGCCAAGCTTCGGCGTTGTTGCTTCGCCCGCGTTCATCCGCCCCTCGGAGATTGCGTGATGATCCAATAGGTCATCAGACTGCCAGAAATCAGTGTGTAACTATCCTACTTTGCTGTCAAGCGCCGGTGGTGGTAAGCGTATCATCAAAATCGTAGATGCAAGTTATCCGATTGTTTTTGCCACGTTTTCTTTGCCTTGAAATCCTTGTTGCTTTCCTACATAGTTAGATAGGCGCACACGGCGCCGTCCTTGCGGCACGGATCGGCTGCAACAGTGCCGGGCGCATGGAACGACGGCGTGCAAACATGTTAAGAGGTCAGGTCGAAAACGGGCTAGGGAACACCGCCTTCATGACCGAAGCTGCCAGCCATCCGATCGTGGACGAAGAAGGAGCCGGGGGCGAGCCCGTCCGGCGCATTCCCGACATCATCTCGCTCGTCAAGGATTCCTACGCGGAATTGCGCCCGGCCGAACGCCGCGTCGCCGATGTCGTGCTCGAAAATGTCAAATACGCGGTCGACGCCTCCAACGCGGCGCTGGCCCAGCGCGCCGGCGTCAGCGAGCCGACGGTGACACGTTTCTGCCGCGCCATCGGCTGCGAGGGCGTGCGCGACTTCAAGCTGAAGCTGGCACAGAGCCTCGTCGTCGGCGCGCTCTATCTGGACACCTCGCCGGCCAGGGAGGGCGACACCGGCATGCCGTTCTGGAACGCCGTGTTCGGCGAAGCGCGGCGGGCACTGCAGGAGGCCGAGCGGCAGCTCGATCCGGGTGAGCTGGAAAAGGCGGCCGAGCTGATCGCCCGGGCCCGCCAGGTCACCGTGTTCGGGCTCGGCGGCAGCTCTTCGGCGCTGGCGCAGGAGACGCAGTACCGGCTGTTTCGCTATGGCATCTCGATCAGCGCCCAATGCGACCCCTACCTGATGCGCATGACCGCCTCGACGCTGAAGCCCAGCGACCTGGTGATCGCCATCTCCGCGACCGGGCGAACCCGCGAAGTGATCGAGGCCGTCGAACTGGCCAAACACTACCGTGCCAACGCGATCGCCGTGACTGCGCCCGACACCGAGCTCGCCCGTGCCTGCGACGTCAGGCTGACGGTCGCCGTGCCCGAATATCCCGACACGCTGAAGCCGACCGCCTCGCGCTATGCCTTCCTGGCAATGATCGACCTTTTGGCGGTCGCATCGGCCTACAAACTCGACGGCTCGGCCCGCGAGACGGTCCGCCGCATCAAATACAACGCCCAGATCCACCGCACGGGCAAGGAAATGGAGCCGCTCGGAGATTGATGAGGCGTTCTTCCTTCTCCCCTTGTGGGGTCCGAAGGACGGGCGAGACCGGTGGCTCGCCCCGGGGGTGGATCGGCGCGCAGCGCCGAGACGGATGAGGGGTGGGTGCCGGAATGCCGTCGGCGCCAAGGTGGAGCACCCCTCATCCGACCTCGCTTTGCGAGGCCACCTTCTCCCACAAGGGGAGAAGGGAAGACCGGACGGCGCCAATGTGAAAGGAAAGAAAGAAAACAGATGCTCGAAATGTCACCATCCAAACAGGCAGCCGCATGGCTCGCATCCCTGGCGCAGGCGCTCGAATCCGGCGACGTGTCGGCCGCAAGCAACCTGTTCGTCGACGATTGCTACTGGCGCGACCTGCTGACCTTCACGTGGAACGTCACCACCATGGAAGGCCGCGCGGCCATCGCCGGCATGCTGAAGTCGACTTTGGCGACGACCAGGCCAACCGGCTGGCGGATCACCGGCGAAGCGACCTCGGATGAAGGCACCATCGAGGCCTGGTTCACCTTCGAAACGGCGGTGGCCACGGGACAAGGCATCATGCGTCTGCGCGATGGCCGCTGCCGCACCCTGTTCACGGCGATGACCGACCTCACGGGGTTCGAGGAGCGCAAGGGACCGACGCGGCCGCTCGGCGTGCGCCACAAGGCCGATCCCGAACGCGAGACCTGGTCGGAGGCGCGGGCACGCGAGACGCGCGAGCTCGGCGTCTCGGAGCAGCCCTATTGCCTGGTCATCGGCGGCGGCCAAGGCGGTATCATGCTCGGCGCACGGCTGCGTCAGCTCGGCGTGCCCACCATCGTCATCGAGAAGAACGCAAGGCCGGGCGATTCCTGGCGCAACCGCTATCGCACCCTCGTGCTGCACGACCCGGTCTGGTACGACCATCTGCCCTACATCCCGTTCCCCGACAACTGGCCCGTCTTCACGCCCAAGGACAAGATGGGCGACTGGCTGGAGATGTACACGCGCGTCATGGAGCTGAATTACTGGGTCGCCACCAGGTGCCTCAGCGCCAGTTACGACGAGGCGGAGAAAGAATGGACCGTGGTGGTCGATCGTGTCGGTCGTCAGATCACGCTGAAGCCGAAGCACATCGTCTTTGCCACCGGCGCCTACGGTCCGCCGCGCAAGATCGAGCTGCCCGGCGCGGACCAATTCAAGGGCGAGTTGCTGCATTCCAGCCAGTATGCCAGCGGCGAGAAATTCCGCGGCAAAAAGGTCGCCGTCATCGGCGCGGCCAGCTCCGGGCACGACGTCTGCGTCGATCTCTGGGAGAGCGGCGCCGACGTCACCATGATCCAGCGCTCGCCGACCACCGTGGTCAAGTCGGACACGCTGATGCAGGTCGGCTTCGAAATCTTCTCCGAGGATGCGCTGGCGCGCGGCATCACCACCGAAAAGGCCGACATGATCGTCGCCTCGACGCCATTCGCGCTGGTGCCCAAGGGCCAGCGCGCGCTCTACGACGTCATCCGCGCGCGCGACGCGGCCTTCTATGAGCGTCTCGCCGCCTCCGGCTTCGCGCTGGATTTCGGCGACGACGAAACCGGCCTGCTGATGAAGGCCTACCGCACCGGCTCGGGCTATTACATCGATGTCGGCGCCTCGGACCTGATCATCGACGGCAAGGTCGGCATCCGCAGCGGCGTCGCCATCAAATCACTGACGCCGAAAGGCATCCTGTTCGAGGACGGCAGCGAGCTCGAGGCCGACGCCATCGTCGCCTGCACCGGCTACCAGTCGATGAACGAGAATGTGGCGGCGCTTGTCTCGCGCGAGGTCGCCGACAAGGTCGGCCCCTGCTGGGGCCTCGGCTCCGGCGTCAAGGGCGACCCCGGCCCCTGGCAAGGCGAATTGCGCAACATGTGGAAACCGACCGCACAGGAAGCCCTATGGTTCCACGGCGGCAATCTGGCCCTGTCGCGATTTTATTCGAAGTATGTCGCGCTGCAGATCAAGGCGCGGATGGAAGGGATCGATACGCCGGTTTATGGCAAGCCTAGTAACGCCAGGCAGTGAAGCTGCTGATCTCCCCCCTCGTGGGGGAGATGGCCGGCAGGCCAGAGGGGGGCGCTGTCCCGCCGGCCTCTCAGCCGATTGCAATTGCGCTTGGCACAGGTTCTTTGCAGGTCGCAGGATGGCCAGGGTTTGCGTTCCTTCGCGCCCCCCTCTGCCCTGCCGGGCATCTCCCCCACGAGGGGGAGATTGGCTGATCATTCATGCCGGTGCCCGAAATGCCGGGCCGCCACCTCGACATGCGTATGTCGCGCATGCGCCGCGAAACGCTCGGTCTCTCCGACATCGTCGACCGCTTCGTTCGGCCACCAGGTGCCGCCGATGACAATGCCTTCGCAGACCAGCCGCTGATCGGCGACCAGCGAGGTGCCAACCGCGTCGACGAAGGTGAAGCGGCCTGGCCGCTGCCGCAGCACGGCGACGTCGCCGACACTGCCGACCGCCAGCGTGCCGAGGTCCGGCCGCGCGATCGCCCGCGCCGGCGCTTGCGTCGCGGCGCGCAAGACCTCGACCAGCGGCATGCCGAGCGCCATCAGCTTCGACATGCACACCAATATGTCGAAGGCCGGCCCGTCGACGCAGTAGAGATGCACGTCGCTCGAAATGACGTCGGGCGCCAGCCCTTCGGCCAGCATCGCGCGCGCGACGTCGAAGTCGAACGAGCCCATGCCGTGGCCGAGATCGAAGATGACGCCGCGCTCGCGCGCCAGCCGCATGTCGGGCCGCACCATGCCGGAAGCGAAGACCGGCGCGTTGGGAAACGGCCGGAAGCAATGGGTGAGGATGTCGCCCCGGCGCAGGCGCGGCAGCACTTCGGAGCGGCCGGGTGGCGGCTCGTCTATATGCGCCATCAGCGGCAGTCCGGCTTTGTCGGCGGCCTCCAGCGCCAGATCCACCGGCGCGATGCCGCTGGTGCCGCCTGCATGCTTGCCGGAGCGGACCTTGACGCCGACCACGACGTCGGCGTGCTCGCGCGCCGCGGCCACCACCTCGCGCGGCTCGCAAAGCCGGAGATCGCTGCATTCGCCGACCGACACCGTCTGCGAGAAGCCGAAAATGCCGGCAAAGGAAACGTTGACATAGGCCAGGATGCGCACCTTCGAGCGCTCCATGACATGGCGGCGGAAGCCGAGAAAATTGCCCGCACCGGCGCTGCCGGCATCGATGAAGGTGGTGGTTCCGCTTTTCGCTGCGAGCCGGTCGGCATCGACGCCGAGCGAGGTGCCGCCCCAATAGACGTGGCTGTGCAGGTCGACGAGGCCGGGCGCGACGATGCAACCGGTCGCATCGACCACCTGCGCGGCGCTGGTCACGGGGATGTCGGCGTCGACCGCGGCGACACGGCCATTGGCGATGGCGACATCGCGCGGCGCGTCGATGCCGGACGCCGGATCGATCAGCCGTCCGCCCTTCAGCAGGAGGTCGAATTGCATGGAGATGCCTCCGCCTTGTTGCTTCGTCTTTCAGGCCGGCCTGTACGCGACGGCCTCGACTTCGATCTTGATGTCGATCATCAGCCGCGATTCGACCGTGGTTCGCGCCGGCGGATTCTTTGGAAAATGCTTGGCATAGACCGCGTTGAAGGCACCGAAGTCGCGCGCATCCTCCAGCCAGACAGTGGTCTTGACCACGTCGTCCATCGTGCAGCCGGCCAGCGCCAGCGCGGCCTTGACGTTGGCGAGCACCTGCTCGGTCTGTTCCGTGATGCCACCCTTGACCACGATGCCGTCGCCGCCGACCGGAACCTGGCCCGAGATAAAGACGAAATCGCCGGCCCGCACGGCGGGCGACAGCGGCACGTGGGACGTTCCAAAAGTCTGCTTGGGCACGGGATGGCTCCTCCGATGACGCGGCGAGGCACCGAGGCGGCCCCCGCTTTGGGGGGAGATTTACCGCGATCGGGGCGATCCCGATAGGGGCCTTGTTGGAAAGCAACATTCTTCGAAATCCGTGTTGCTTTATTACAGAAGCGCTTGCATCGTACGCGCTTGCCGGACGGGCTCGACGCCACGACGGACAGACGCCCTTGCGAGACGGAGACCCCGACAATGACCTTCGACAAGAACCCGTTTCCTTCAGGCGACGCCGACCGCCACGCGCTGTGGGAGATGCTGGTGCGGCGCGACATCGACGCCTTCATCGGCCAGGACTGGTCCATGGTCGAGAACGACTTCGTCGCCGAGAGCTTCTTTGGCATGCACGCGCATTTCCTAGCCAACGCCGATGCCTGGCGGCTGCAATTCCCCAGGCTGGAAATCTATCGCGACGAGTGGCTGCGCCAGGCCAAGGAGACGGCGGCGACCAAATTCGCCGAGCCGCTGCGCGAGGCGCTGTTTCGCGTCACCAATCTGCGCGACATCGATGTCGACGGCGACCGCGCCGTGCTGCACAAGAAGTTCGACGGCAGCGTCGCCAAGGCAGACGGCAGCGTCGACCGGCTGAAATGGCAGACGCTGTATTTCTGCCGGAAGGTCGGGGCGAACTGGAAGATATCAGGCTTCGTCGGCTACATGCCCTATCCGCTGGGCGGCTAGGCGCTCAGTAAAGCGTGACGAAGGCCGGGAACATCACGCCGGTCTCCCGCAAATACTCGATAAGCTCGATGGCCGGGAAGATGGCGAGGAAATAGAGTCCGTCAAAGAAGGTGCGCCGCAGCGCGCGCGTCGAGAACTGCAGCTCGTCATTGTCGCGGTAGAGCAGCGGGTTCGGCCAGAACCGGGGCGTCGCCTTGATATAGGCTGTATAGGCCGCGCCGAACTTGCCCAGGAGATATTCGGCTTCCTTGCGCGCCGTGACGCGGAAGATGAGGAAGCTGGCAACGCCAAGGGCGGCGGCGGCCACCAGCGAGCCGTAGAGCAGGCCGATGCCGACCGCGCCGACCGTCGAGAAGAAGTAGAGCGGGTTCTGGCTCATCGAGAACGGTCCCGTCGAAACCAGCTCCTCATTCTTCTTGCCGCCGACATAGAGGATGCTCCACAGCCGGCCGACGACGCAGATCAGCACCAGGCAGAAGCCGACCAGTTCGAGCGTTTCGTGCCCATCCGAGCCTTCGCTGAGCGCCGGTTTGGTCAGGAACAGGAGCAGCACCGCCAGCGCCGCCGCGATGCGGATGAAAATCAGCCGCTTGCGCTGATCGAAAGCCTTCGAAACCGGCTTGAGGGAGGCGTAGGTCATTCGGGTTTTCCTGGGGCGCTCCGTGCGAGCCCGGCCACTGGGGCACGCCATTGATGGCGGATACAAGGCGCTCGCCCTCTATCAGCGCACCGCGAGGCTTTCGTAAAGGCCTTTTGCGTCAACGACAGCGATCCTTACGAATTTGTATGCCAGCGGACAGGCTGGGGTGAAGCCGTTTGCCTATTGTCCGGATGCCGGATCGCCACCGCAACCATCGACATCGGGATATCTGCCATGCTCGCGCTTCCCACCGCACCAAACCAAAACAGGGTTCCCGACGTCACTCTCGATTTCTGGCTGATCAAGCTGATGGCCGTCACCATGGGCGAGACGGCGGCCGACTATCTCGCAGTCAACCTCGGTCTTGGGCTGACCGTCACCTCGCTGATCATGACCGGCGTCCTGATCGTCGCCCTTGCCGTCCAGTTCGCGCAGAAGCGCTACGTGCCCTGGGCCTACTGGCTGGCGGTGGTGCTGATCAGCGTCGTCGGCACGCTGATCACCGACAATCTCGTCGACACTTTCGGCGTGCGTCTCGAAACGACCACGATTGCTTTCAGCGTCGTGCTCGCGGCGACGTTCGCGGTCTGGTACGCAGCCGAACGGACGCTGTCGATCCACACCATCTTCACGACCCGGCGCGAGATCTTCTACTGGCTGGCGATCCTCTTCACCTTCTCGCTCGGCACCGCCGCCGGCGATCTGGTCGCCGAGAGCTTCGACATGGGCTATCTGACCACGGGCCTGCTGTTCGGCGGCGTCATCGCGCTCATCGCTCTCGCCTACTATCTGCTCCGTCTGGACGGCATCCTGGCCTTCTGGCTCGCCTACATCCTGACGCGGCCGCTTGGCGCGTCCTTCGGCGATTGGCTGTCGCAGCCCGTCGAATATGGCGGCCTCGGCTTCGGCACCACCTTCACCAGCCTGGCCTTCCTCGGCTGCATCGTCGCCCTGGTTCTCTACATGACGCTGAGAAAGAATGCCGACGAGCTCGACGAGATGTTGCTGGACTCGGATTGAACCCAGGCGGCGAGCGCCGCGGGATCGGCCAGCTTCACCGCGGTCCTAGGAACCAACCCGTGCCGGTGATAGCCTGCCCCCGACATCGGCAATCAACCGGAACAGCGATGCGACTTCTTCTTGTCGAGGACGACCAAAGGACGGCCGATTACGTCGTCAGGGGGCTGACCGAGGCCGGCCATGTCTGCGACCTCCTGCGCGACGGTCATGACGCGCTTTTCGCGGCGACCAGCGGCGCCTACGACGTGATCATCGCCGACCGCATGATCCCCGGCCTCGACGGCCTGTCGATGGTCAAGGCGGTCCGCGCCGCGGGCGTGCGCACGCCGGCGATTTTCCTCACCTCCGTCGGCGGCATCGACGACCGCGTCGAGGGCCTCGAGGCCGGCGGCGACGACTATCTGGTCAAGCCCTTCGCCTTTTCCGAGCTGCTCGCCCGCATCAATGCGCTCGGCCGGCGGCCGGCGGCGCAGGAGCAGAAGACGGTGTTGAAGGTTGCCGACCTGGAGATGGACCTCATCATGCGGCGCGTCGTCAGGCAGGGCCAGCCGATCGACCTGCAGCCGAGGGAGTTCAGCCTGCTGGAGGTGCTGATGCGCGGCGAGGGCCGCGTCATCACCCGCACCATGCTTCTGGAGCGCGTCTGGGACTTTCATTTCGATCCCAAGACCAGTGTCGTCGAAACCCATATCAGCCGGTTGCGGGCCAAGGTCGACAAGCCGTTCGAAACCCAGCTCATCCATACCATCCGCAACACCGGCTACAGTCTGCACGCGCCGCTTTCCGCATGACGGAGGCATGGACCCGCCTGCTGCGCAGCACGCCGTTCCGGCTCGCCCTGACGTTCGCCTTCCTGTTCATGCTGGCCTTCGTGCTGGCGGGCGCGATCGTCTACCAGATGATGAGCGCCGATCTCGCCGAGCAGCTTGACGACACCATCAAGGAAACCTACGCCGTCATCGCCTCAGCCTATGCCGACAACGATCCCAAGGAGCTGGTCGAGATCGTGGAGAGCCACGCCACGCGCAGCCCGAAGAAGGAGCAGCTCTTTTCGCTGACCGATGCGGCCGGCACCCGCCTGGCCGGCAACTTCACCGCGGCGGGACTTCCCGACGGCTTCTCGATGTTCGGCGCCGAGATGCCCGGAATGCCCCCGGACACCGAATACCGCGCCTATTCCGGTTCGGTCGGCGCCGACACCTTGACCATCGCCTTCAGCCTCTCCGAGACGGAGGAGCTGGAAACGATCATGCTGATGAGCTTCGGCTGGGCGACCCTGATCATCACCGGCCTGGCCGTCACCGGCGGCGCCCTGCTCGCCTCGCGCGTCCAGCGCCGTCTCGACGGCATTGCCGCCACAATGGTCGACGTCTCGCATGGCCGGCTGGATACCCGCATCCCGCTGACCGGCAAGGACGACGACATCGACATCGTCTCCAGCCAGGTCAATGACGCGCTCGATCGCCTGTCGGCGCTGGTCGAAGGCATGAAGCAGGTCAGCGCCGACATCGCGCACGATTTGAAGACGCCGCTCAACCGGCTGCAGATGATCCTGGAGAGCGCCGCCGACAAGGCCGCGCGGCGCCAAGACGTCTCCGACGATCTGGCCGACGCGCGTTCCGAAGGCCACCAGATCAACGAGACTTTCGATGCGCTGCTGCGGATCGCCCAGATCGAGGCCGGCGCGCGCAAGGCGCGCTTCACCGATGTCGATCTCGGCGAGATCCTGCGGACCATCGCCGAGATCTACACCGACGTGGCCGAGGATGACGGGAAGGTGCTGTCGCCCACGCAGCTGAACGAAATGGTGGACCGGGTCCATGGCGACCGGGAACTGTTGACGCAGATGTTCGCCAATCTGGTCGAGAACGCGCTGCGCCATTGCCCTCCCGGCACGACCATCAACCTGACGGTGACGCGCCGGGGCGAGCGTGTCCTTGCCAGCGTCGCCGACAATGGCCCCGGTATTCCTCCGGGCGAGCGCGAAAAAGTGTTTCAGCGGCTCTACCGGCTGGATCACAGCCGGTCGACGCCCGGCAGCGGCCTTGGCCTCAGCCTCGTCCGGGCCATCGCCGATCTGCACGGCGCGACCATCGCGCTTGAGGACCGTAAGCCCGGCCTCGCCGTGGTGGTGAGTTTTCCCGTAGCTACGGCTTAGCCGACAAATTGCCGGTGCTGGCCAGGCCAGCTTGGGTTCCTCGCCCCCGCTTTGGCTACGCTATGAACACATCTTCTGTGACTGGCGTGATCGGCCCGAGGCTTGATTGCCACGTGGTTCCCCCAATCCGTCGCTGCTTCGCAGCGCCACCTTTCCCCCCTCCGGAGGGAAAGGAAGGGAGCGTTGCTGGACGCGCGTTGACGGCTAAAAAGGCCTGGCGCCTTTCCTCTCCCCCGTCGATCGGGGGAGAGCGACTATCTGGGGTGTCAAGTTGCATTTGCGAATTCGCTTCTCGCGTCGCGTGCTTTTGCGTTGAGGATGACGAGAAGTTTTCTGGCGAGTGCGATGCGGATGAGCATTTTGGGCTTTCC
>NZ_SRTH01000256.1:0-283 GCF_004792065.1 Mesorhizobium sp. M8A.F.Ca.ET.165.01.1.1
GGACTCCCAGGGATGGATGATCGCAACCAGCCCCTCCCTCTTGGGGTCGCGGTTCTCGTAGAACCAGCGGTGCCAGGCGTCGATCTTCGGCAGCAGCCTGCGAGCCCGCTCTGCCGCCAGCTTGCTGTCGCTCGCGCGGTCGAACAGGCGGCGCACGGCAAAGCCGGCGACGGCGGGTTGGGTGATGCCGGAGGTCGCGGTCCGGCGGCCGGTGCGCCAGACCTCCGGTCCAGGAAAGTAGCCATCGTTCCAGACATGGAAGACGATGTGCGGCACCATGCCG
>NZ_SRTH01000257.1:0-283 GCF_004792065.1 Mesorhizobium sp. M8A.F.Ca.ET.165.01.1.1
GTGCGGCTCGGCACGCCGGTGACGCGCATCGAGCATGGGCTGGGAGGCATACGCGCCGTCACCGAAAAGGGAACGGTCGAAGCGCGCGCGGTGCTGGTCGCGGCTTCACCGGTCATGGCGTCGAGGATCGCTTTCTCGCCGCCCTTGCCGGATGCGCTGGTGGCGGCGCTCGGCGCCTGGCAAGGCGGTACGGTCATCAAGATCGTCGTACGCTATTCCCGCGCCTTCTGGCGCGACAAGGGCCTGAGCGGCATGGTGATGTGGCGCGACGTCCCGGGGCTTT
>NZ_SRTH01000258.1:0-283 GCF_004792065.1 Mesorhizobium sp. M8A.F.Ca.ET.165.01.1.1
GTCGAGGCAACGCCGATCTCAGGCCCGGCCAGCGTCGGCAGCACCACGTCGGACTCGCGCGCTATGGTCGATTCGCGCACATTGACGACCGCGCCGATCGTCATGCCGGCCTGGCGGCAGTAGCGCAGCGAGGCGAGCGTGTCGGCGGTCTCGCCCGACTGCGAGATGAAGAAGGCCGCGTCGTTGGCCGAAAGCGGCATTTCGCGGTAGCGGAATTCGGAAGCGACATCGATGTCGACGGGAAGCCGCGCGTAGCGCTCGAACCAGTATTTCGAGATCAGCC
>NZ_SRTH01000259.1:0-282 GCF_004792065.1 Mesorhizobium sp. M8A.F.Ca.ET.165.01.1.1
CGTGACCAGTCGACGGTCGTCGCTTACCGGCTGGTCGTTCAGGCGCACGGCGCCACCCTGGACGTGCCGCCTTGCCTCGCCATTGGACGATGCCAGCCCCGCGCTGACCAATAGCGACACGTTGCCGACCGTCGAGACGGACAGGGCCGCGCTCGAATCCGGCGTCGGCATCCTGTCGCCCCCTTGTCTATTGCCGCATCGGACAGAGGCGCGCCCATCAGCGCCTCGACCTTGGCGTTGAAGCCGTCGCGCGATTTGCGCAGCAGCGTGGGCTCACCGATC
>NZ_SRTH01000260.1:0-282 GCF_004792065.1 Mesorhizobium sp. M8A.F.Ca.ET.165.01.1.1
CTTGCCACCAACACCTCCTACCTCGATGTCAACGAAATCGCCACATCGACCGCGCGGCCGCGGGACGTGCTCGGCACGCATTTCTTCTCGCCGGCAAACGTCATGAAGCTCCTGGAGATCGTGCGCGCCGAGAAGACCGCGCCCGATGCGCTGGCGACGGTTGCTGATCTCGCGCGGCGCATCGGCAAGGTCGCGGTGGTCGTCGGCGTCTGCCACGGCTTCGTCGGCAACCGCATGCTGTCGGCGCGAGGCGCCGAGAACGAGTTCCTGCTGCTGGAGGGC
>NZ_SRTH01000261.1:0-282 GCF_004792065.1 Mesorhizobium sp. M8A.F.Ca.ET.165.01.1.1
ATGAAATTGGCTGTCATGATCAGGATCGGCATCGCCGCCTGCTCGATGGAGACGTTGATCGCCGTCGTGTAGTTGAGTGCGGTGTAAAAGATCGTGTTGAACAAAGTGAAGCCGCTGGCGCCCAGTGCCGCCAGAACGAACCAGTGCCTGCGCACCACTGGCCAGTCCTCCCGTATCGTCTTCCAGCCGATCGGCAGCAGGATCGCCACGGCCAGCACCCAGCGCAGGAAGACCAGCGTCATCGGCGACACGTGGTCGACCGCCAGCTTGCCGGCCACCGAG
>NZ_SRTH01000262.1:0-282 GCF_004792065.1 Mesorhizobium sp. M8A.F.Ca.ET.165.01.1.1
CGAAACACTTTCAGCCCTTGCCGATCGCGGCATCGGAGTAAAGGTCATTTCTGGCGACAACCGCTATGTCGCCGCGCATCTGGCCGAGGCTGTAGGCCTGCGGCCCGACAGGATCATGACGGGCCAGGATCTATCGAAGCTGACGAAGAACGGCCTTCTCGCCAATGTCCGCAATACCGATCTCTTCGTCGAGATCGATCCGAACCAGAAGGAACGCATCGTCGAGGCGCTCCGCCGCAGCGGCCACGTCGTCGGCTATCTCGGCGACGGCATCAACGACGC
>NZ_SRTH01000263.1:0-282 GCF_004792065.1 Mesorhizobium sp. M8A.F.Ca.ET.165.01.1.1
GGCGGTCAACGCCCGCTCGGTCGCCGAGCATGTGATGTTCGTGACGCTCGCCCTGCTTCGGCGTTTTCGCGTGGTCGACCGAGATCTGCGGGCCAAGGGCTGGCTCGCCGGGCGCGAAGACGCCAATTCCAGCAGCGAGCTTGCCGGCAAGACCATCGGCATCGTCGGCCTCGGCGCGGTCGGCCAGGCCGTCGGCCATATCGCCGCGCATGGTTTCGACCTCAACGTCGTTGCGACCACACGCAGCCTGCGCCCGGCGCCCGAGCGCGTCGGCTTCCTGTC
>NZ_SRTH01000264.1:0-282 GCF_004792065.1 Mesorhizobium sp. M8A.F.Ca.ET.165.01.1.1
GAGAGGCGCAGTGAGGCCGACGGCGCATTGGCCGTCGATTCCAGGGGATTTTCGACTTGGCGCGCCTTCTGGATTGGCCTTGCGACCAGCCTCGCCAATGCACGTTCAGCGCTTTCGGTGGCCAGCGTCTTTGCCGTCGCCTTGCCGGCGCAGCCCTCGCTGACGCTGGGGGTCGCATCGGTCGTGCTGATGGTGGCGATCTCGGTCGGCTGGTATGCCTGCGTGGTCTGGCTGTTCGCGGCCGAAGCCGTTTCGAACGGCTATCGGCGGCTGCGCCGCGCC
>NZ_SRTH01000265.1:0-282 GCF_004792065.1 Mesorhizobium sp. M8A.F.Ca.ET.165.01.1.1
CTTGGCCAGCAGCGAAATCGCGTCTTCCAGATGCGCCTCGTCCAGCGTGCGCGAAATGTCGTTGAGCGAGGTGCTGGCGGCGGCCACGAAACCGTCGAAGATCGCCCGGTGGCCGGCGCCGGAATCGGCCTTGGCGCGCAGCGCCTGCAGGCGTTCGTCATAGGACGAGTTGCGCTCGCGCAGCCGTTCGCGAAACACCTGCTGCAGGCTGGTGAAGCCGTCGAAGCCAAGCTGCTGGGCAAAGCGGATCAGCGGAGAGGGTTGCACGCCGGCCGAAGCGGC
>NZ_SRTH01000026.1:0-15268 GCF_004792065.1 Mesorhizobium sp. M8A.F.Ca.ET.165.01.1.1
TCGAAAATCTGCTTGGTGTCGGACAACAGCCGACCGATCAACGTCGACTTACCATCATCGACCGAACCGCAGGTCAGGAAGCGCAGCAGCGACTTCTTCTCTTGCGCCGCCAGATAGTCGCGGACGCTTCTCGCGGTGGAAAAGGACAAGTCAGGGATTGGCGTCCGGCGATCCTCATCCACGGCAGTCGGCCGCGATGCAATCCGAAAGGCGGGCCTGTGCTAGGCCGAGCGATCCGATCTGGTTCCTGATGGACATGGTCGTCTCCAACCCTATCACTGGCTCTTCATAACCTCCTCCTCGCCGCTGTCTTCCCACGATCTGCGCTTCCGGAAGATCAGACAAGAAGACTGCTGGATCATCATACCGCATTGGGGCACCTCCATGGAATGGTCCAATCAATGGGTCAGGTTCGCCTGACACTGCGCCAGGATCATCATGATCAAAGCCCATCCGCTCGGCCAAATGTGACCCGTTACGGGTCAGTACGCCTGGCACCGCAATTGCATTGATAGAGTGTGGGCTGGGACGAGGTCCGTCGCCTCGCAAATGGGGCGGCGGGCCTTTAGCAACGAGGGGCTTTGACGGAGCGGCCCGGCACCCCTTTGTTGGGATGGGGCTAGGACACCGGGCCTAACCGACGGGCTGTTTGTGAGAAACGGCGCCGGGGCTGAGGGACTATATGCGCTCATGCTGAATACGCGCAAAGCATACGAACGAAGTACGAGAGCGACAATTCGGGGGGCAGCCGATGGCCGATAAGCCGGTGACGACCGACGTCGAACCCGCGCTGGTGCTGATTATGACCCAGCGGGAGGAGGAGTAGCGGCGGCGACAGCGCACCTTCGGTTCAATATAGCTAACGCTTGTCGTTTCGCGGCTTGCACTACGCTTTAGCGGAACCAAAAAAGAGGACACGGGCGTGCTTCGTCGGTCGGCTCCGGTCTGGCTGTTCGCGGCATATCTGCGCGTCCAGTATGCACTGCAACAGCAACCCGCTTTGAACGGGATGCTTTGCAGATGGCACGACAGGTCTCGCTGGTGATCGAGGCAGAACTTGTCAATCTGCAGACCATTCTTGACGGTCTCTCAAAATCGGCCACTCTCGCCAATGGCAATCTAAAAGCGCACGATAATCTTACACGGAGCGGCGCCGATCTTGGCGATCTGATTCCATTGCCGTCATGGGGCCAAGGCATCCAAAGGATCGCACAAAGCCACTGTGCCTGGAATGGGCAACATACTCATCTTATTAGTGCGGGGAAATTATGTGCAATTACAGGTTGTCGTACCTTTCGATATATTAGTCACCTAAGATATAATTACCAAATTGTTAACCAGGATTAATGCGCCTTTTCCACAGCATCGTACTATGCACTTCCAGGTTGGGTTACCTCCATAGGGCGCGGAAGCCATACGTCGGTGTGTTGGGACGGCGTATGTCCTACTCCTTGAATCCAATCTTCAGTCAACATCTAGTCAGCCTGACAGACGATGAGCGTATTAGTTCACGCCTTTGACATGCTTTGCGAGGGAGCCAAACCAAAGAGGAGAAAAGCAAGTCAGCGCGATGGAGAGGAGTAGGTAAAGCGATGGCACACCCCCAAATTTCCGATTTTTGGAACGATGCAACAAAACCGCTACACAATGGACATCTGCCGGACGCGAATGGTCTTGGCAGGTCCGATCTCGACGAAGGACGTCCGAGCGAAGGCTTGGTCATGATTGTCGACAAGCGAGCGCTTGAGCGTGAATGCCTTGCGCGCGGCCTTATCGAACACAATCCCACCTTGCGCGTCAGCGCGGTAGGATCGCTTGACGAAATCCAGCACATTGCCGGGGACGAGGAGCCGTCCGCGATCCTCGTAATTCTTGGCGCCAGGAAGGTCACGGACCAGAGTGTTCGGGCGGAACTTGCGCACTTAATTTCCGAGTTTGGCACCGTACCCGTAATCGTCGTGGTGGATTCCGATGAGCCAGGGGAGGTTCTCGCGGCTCTCGAATGCGGCGCCCGAGGCTATATTCCCACAAGCGTGACGGTGAAGGTCGCTGCCGAGGCCATTGGTCTTGCTCGTGCCGGAGGGATCTTTGTACCCGCCAGCTGCGTGCTGGCGCTGCGAGAGATCATCCACTCGACCGCAAACGGTGTCCGTCCGCTCTCCGGCATGTTCACCACACGCGAAGCTGCGGTTGTGGAGGCGCTCAGGACAGGCAAGGCGAACAAGATAATTGCCTACGAGCTCAACCTGTGCGAGAGCACCGTCAAAGTCCACATCCGAAATATCATGAAAAAGCTCAAGGCTACCAACCGCACCGAGGTAGCGTACAAGCTTAGACAAATGTTGCTTTGAAGGCTGCCTCGGATCGGTCTTTGCCTGGCCGGGTCTGGCAATAATTGCCAGGTGCGTTAAGGGCGGGACCACGGATTCGGCGTTCTGATCTAAGGTCGATGGTCTCGTCCGAGCGGTTTCGCGAAACGGGCTGGCTCGGCGTGTGTCGAGGCACGTTCTTAGCCAATCGTCGCGGATGCCGCTGTTACGAGAAATCCAACGCTGTCCCCTGCTAGCTCCGCGCCACGATACGCGGCTTCGGCGGCCTTCAGCCCACCCGTCAGTCTGCGGACCATTGGAGCCGGTCCGAGTGCGTCAAGGGGAAGGCCTAGCTGACCACGGGTGGGTCGCTTCGGTGGCCAGATGCTGAGGCCGAAATAGCTGGCGGCTGAGCGATCGACCCCGCCGCTGAACTGCACCAGTAGCGCTTGGTGAGAGTTCCGGGCAATACGGCCCAGGCAGTTGATGTCCATTGGTGGTTTGTCAGTTGGCCTCATCGCGACCACGATCACATCCCATGCATCGTCAGTCAGGAGCATGGGGTGCGAAAAAACACTTACTCTCGCCCCACCCTCGCTTAGCGTACGCTCGAGGGACGGGGCACAGGGCGTGTCAGAGACGATGGCGAGCCTCGCGGCACGGTGATCGACACCGGCATCGCGGAGCAAGATGCAGCACAACCGCGCGAATTCCGGCAGCAGGTTTATGGCTGGGTGGCTGAGATTGGGAGCCGCGACTTTGATGCCGGCCTCGTCACAGGCGTTGAAGTCCACAACGCCCGGACGAAGCTCCCATGGTTCAGCCATTAGCGAAACAACCGCATGCGAGGGTAAGAGTTCGATGAGCGATCTCGAAATCGGGGCGACCTGCAGACAGTTCGTGACGAGGTCGACATCCTGCCATTTGCGGCTGTCGATCCGGTTCGTCACTTCAACGCGTTTGGAGACCCTAGCGTGTTTGGCAAATGCCAACGTCGCATCTGCGATGGCCGCCAGGCTTGGATGTCTGGAAGATGTGCGCGTGAGCGCAACGACACGGCTGGCATTGGCGAGCGCCGCCGCTGTGGCAGTCACAGCTTGATATCCCGTCGTGGCGCCAACGACCACGGTGAGGCCGGAGAGATCGAGATCAAGCAAGCCTATTTGCTTGCGCACGATAGCAAGCATTTCGGCAGGGTCGATCTCGAGAACATCACGAGCAGACGACGTTCCGGCAAAATCATGTGGTAAAGGCATCAAGCTGGGCACTAGGTTGCGCGCTCCACTATCAAATAAGCCTGCAATGTCCCTTAAGCGGATCAACCGCCCTGCCGGATCTTGTCTTGGCACGATGCACGTGCATTTCCTGCATTGTTTTTTGACGGATGCCTTTGCGGCCTCGCGCATTTAGCAAATGTGGTTCCTGTATCGCCACGAGCATGACTGCCTGGATCTGGTTGGCACTCCGATCTCTTGGCGGCTGCGCCAGGTCCAATGCAGGCTCTGGCAATACAGCCGAACCTGCCCGAACTGCTACCGCAGCAAACGGATGCTAGGTGATACGCCGTTTGATCAGAAGGCTTAAAGACACTACACCAGCGACGCGTGGATCAGGCTTAGGAGTAACGGGCGCCGGGTACGCCGCTACCTCCTTTGCTTCTCTTGCGAAGAATGACAAGCCGCTGTGAAGTTGGGCAGCAACACCAACAGCGTTTCTTGGTGAAATCCCATGACAATCAGCGCATTCGACATAAAGCGCCGCAGAGCTGGTATCCACATCGGCCAAAACCTCCGTCCGCTTGGAGGCCGGCGCAAAAGAATGGTGGACATCACTGTCGCATTGATCGCGCTTGTCCTTGCTGCTCCGGTCATGCTGGCGGTTGCCCTTTTGATATTGGTGACCGACGGCGGACCGGCGGTGTTCTCACACACCCGGATCGGATTCAACGGCAGGCGCTTCGCCTGTTACAAATTCAGGACCATGGTGGCCAACTCGGAGCGGGTTCTGGCAGACTATCTCGCGAGCAATCCCGAAGCCGCCAAGGAGTGGGAGCAGAATTGGAAATTCAAGAATGACCCGCGGATCACATTCCTGGGGCACATTCTCAGGAAGTCGAGCCTGGATGAGTTGCCTCAACTCATCAACGTGCTGCGCGGCGAGATGAGTTGCGTCGGCCCTCGTCCGGTCGTTCCCGACGAACTTCAACGTTACGGCTCCTCTGCGATCGATTATCTAAAAACCCGGCCTGGGTTAACTGGCCTTTGGCAGGTGGCTGGCAGAGACGCAATGGATTATCCCAGTCGTGTCTCTATCGACAGCCGATATGTGCGGGAATGGTCCCTATGGGCCGATGTTGTCATTCTCGTCCGGACTGTGGGCGCCGTGATGAAATTCGATCGTGCGTCTTGATTAATGCGCATCGCAAATTCTTGCCCGATGCTTTGCTCTGCCTAAAAACCGCAGCGTGCTGCCGCGACCGCAATGGCGAAAGGTGCGGCGCCGGTCGGCCGCGGCGAAATGGCAGCCGCAGACCATTACTGCTCACGTGACATGCCTTGGCGCCAGACTACGCCCAGGAAGAGGCCGAGCAAGTAGGCCCCCTGTAGAACAACAACGAGAAGCAGGATTGAGATGAGGTGGTGCCAGTCAAATACACTGCCGATGCCGCCTGCAACGACGCCGCCCACGACTGTCACCGCGGTCATGATGATGAGCGCGGCAGCTCGAAAACGAAATCCCAGCAAAATGCCGATAACACCGACGACGACAAGGCCCCAAAGCACGGCGATCTCCTATGGGTGGAAGACTCAGTGTGCCATCTCCAAGTCTCCCACATCTGCGAATCGGTACCAACACTCAATCCGGCTGCACCGCCTCGCCGACGAGCGGTCGAGGGGCGGAAATCGCCGTACACTCCCCCGCGCTACACAAAAGGCGTAGAGCACCCTGTCCGAATGCCCCCTTTTCGCTCATTTCCTTGTCCACCCGCCAAGCCTACGCTGCTTGGAAATAGGTATGCGGAAATTCACCCGCCGTGCGGCAGCATGCAATGATTTATGATCCGGACGCCAAGCCTGTGTTTATCAGTGCGGCTATTCAGGACAACAAGGCTCTGGACGTTGCTCATCGACGCGAGCCTGCGTCGGCGCGCAGTCCCCGCATAATGCCTCTAGTGTGACATTCTACTTATGCTTCAGGTATCTGTCCTTTTGCTGATCCTGTCCATCTGGTTCCCTGGCGCCACGCGGATTGCCGGAACGGATGGCTCGCTTTCCTTCTTGCTGGCACTGTTCTGCGCTTTGCTAAGTGTCGGTACCTATGCGGAAACAGCAAGACGCCTCCATCGGATTGAGGCCGCCCTGACGACTGCGGTGCTGACGATATCTGCTGTCATCATCGTTCTCTCTCTACTGTCGATGCTCTACGCAGACAATCCGATGAGGACGATGCGCGCGGTTTTCTCACAAGTGTTTGGTTTCGCGATCATTCCAGCGGTCGCGGCAATCTCCATGAGACCGAAGGGTCTCGTGGCAATCGACAGGGTTGTGACGACCATAGTCATCATGACTGTCGTAACATCCTGTCTTGTCGCAATCGGGCTGGGCGATGCCAGATTCGCCGATCGGGCTGAAGGCTATTTCAAGCACTCGAACCAACTCGGGATCGCGTTGTCGGCTGGTCTGCCGCTTGTCGCGGCGAAGCTGGTCACATCCCGCCGGTACCGACTTCTCCTTATCGGCTGCCTCGCTGCGGTGCTCCTGGGTTTGGTGAAATCGGGTTCGAAGACAAACTTCGTCCTCGGCGTGGTGGGCCTTGGTCTTTTCTTTGCGCTATACAGTATATATTTAATCAGAAGAAAGCAGAATCCGTTAAAGGTAATCGTGGGAACCATTGCCGCTCCGATATTGTTCGAAGCGAGCCTGCTGACATTGCAGTTCCTAAATCCACGGGCTTACGGCCTGCTGGCCATTCAACTTTCCGGAGGCGAGGCGCATTCGGTGGTATCGCGGCAGCGACTGTGGTCCATATCGATCGATCTCGGCCTGTCGCACCCGTTCACGGGTGTGGGGGCAGGGCAATGGGTGGAAGATATCGCGCCCCACAGCCATAATCTGTTCATTGACTTCTTTAGAACACTGGGAGTGCCCGGCTTGGCGTTGGTGTCGATGCTGGTTCTCGTGGTCATGGCATATCTTTCCAGGGTCGTGTTCTGCACATTGTTCGGCAATGACAGGGGGGGCGACCATGCGGCGGAAGTGAATGTGATGGTGCTTGGAACGTCGGTTTCCCTGTGGAACTACATCATCGCAAACCAGATGAGCGACTCCTTCGGTCCATCGACAGCGCCATTCTTCTGGCTGCCGTTGGCTTTGCTCATCTTCTACCGCGGCATCCAACGATCACTGCAGACCGGCCCTGAGCGTCCGAAATTGTACGCGGTTCCAGGGTCCCAGCTATTTCAATATTGAACTGTTTTTTCAATCTTCGGAAAACCAACTTTTATCCCCTGATCCCCATGGCTTCGTACACAGTCCGTGACCTGACGGCAGGCTTGCCGCCAAGCGTCGAACCACGCCCACTTCAAACAGACATTCGATTCGTGGAATTTTTTGGTCTCCCTGGGATCGGAAAAACCACGGCCTCCACCCTGTTGGCGAACGACTTGCGACGGTGCGGCCCGCTGGCAGGCGATGTGCAATTAGCGTGGGGGACAAGAGCGTTCATCGACCGCCAAATCCACAGGATCGGTATTGTTACCCCAAGGCTCAAGGACCGTCAGTTTCGCTCGCTGCTCGCCCGAATTGCACGTTTTGTCATCGAAAGCGGGCAATCATCGGTTGTCGATGTAATCAGGGTTATCTGGAACCTTTCGGTTTTGGTTGCCTATATTCAGACCGAGAGGCAAGGAAAGGATACCATCATCATAATGGATCAGGGGCTTCTGCAGGGGTTCCTGTCCGTATTGCTCAAGAGTAAGCACCGCGAAACTTCGGAGAAGTGGTTTGACATCCTGCTCGCCATTGGCGTGCATGACATGGTTTTTGTCCATCTGCGCGGTGAGATTCGCCTAGCACGAAGTCGACTTCTGAAAAGGGGCGATAGGTCCTCGCGGATACAAAGGGCATCTCCTGACTGCGACCGTCATCTTTGGTCGGCGGCGGATTGTGCTTGCCGCCAGATTTTGGCCGACCTTGAGCGAAGAATGGAAACGGAGGATCACGTCGGCGTGCTGGCGGCGGTCGACGTGGAAAGGTTGGCATCGCCCGAAGATGTCGCCGAAAGGGTTCTTGAGGTGGTGCTTCCGGCCTGCCTCGAACGACATCGGCTGAGCGGTTCGGCACGCCAATGAGCACCACAATGAACCGCCGTTCACTCATGGGCGTCGCCGGCTTGTATCCTCTAATCGCTCTGTTGCCGGGCTCGTGCCAAGCGCAAGGCGGACAAACGCCGGCAGGCAAGGAGTTCGTTCTGGCAGGTGACTATGGCTTCGAACAGCAATCGATACGGAACCTGCAGCCGGGAGCAACAATCAACGCTCGAAATGCTTCCTTCACAGTTGCCAACAGCAGAAACCGCGATCCCAATGCGGCGATGGGCTGCGACGAGGGGCCGTTGCCGGTCAATCGCTATCCCGTCGTCATCCGCAACTGTCCAGGGGTTCGCTTTGTCGGCGGCCGCTTCGACGGCCAGGTACCGCTAACGTCTGATTGGCGGGACACCTACTGCAACAGCGCGGCTTTGCTTGTCAGGGACGGAACCACCGATGCGACAATTGAGGGGGTGCGTGCCCGTCGCTGCTGGGATGGCATTCGCCTCGCCGAGCACGCCGACGGTTTTCGGCTAAAAGGGTGCTGGCTCAGCGAAATCAGGGATGATGCGGTGGAGAACGACTATCTCCTCAGCGGCATCATTGAAGATTGCCTGTTCGACGGATGTTTCTCGGGGATCAGCCTGGACCCTGCGTCAAACGAACGGGACGGAACGGGGCAAACGGTGCGGGTCGACAAATCCCTCATTCGCATGCATGCCTTTCTGTCCAAGCGCGAAATCACACATCAGGCGCCGATCAAGGCTGTCGATCAGTCGCCCAGGTTGAGGATCACGGAATCGGTTTTCGCATTGGCCGCGGCCAACATGCGTGGATTCCATCGCCTGGAAAGAACATGGCGGCTGACGATTGAAAGCCGCGACAATGTGCTGCTGTGGCTGCCCGACGAGCCGATCCCTTCCGCATTGCCACTGCCACCGTCTGGTTTCAGATTGCTGACGGGCGCCGACGCCCGCGGCTATTGGAACAAGGTCCGTTCCCAATGGGTCGCGGCGCATCAGGACGTGGTCCGGTTCTCTGACGAAGTGCTGTGAGAAGTCGCAGCGCTCGGCAACGATTACTC
Source organism: Mesorhizobium sp. M8A.F.Ca.ET.165.01.1.1 (assembly GCF_004792065.1). Lineage (NCBI taxonomy): Bacteria > Pseudomonadati > Pseudomonadota > Alphaproteobacteria > Hyphomicrobiales > Phyllobacteriaceae > Mesorhizobium > Mesorhizobium sp. M8A.F.Ca.ET.165.01.1.1. The sequence continues at coordinate 8,702 of NZ_SRTH01000026.1, forward strand.
CAACTGCGAAGGCATTTGGCGCTCGCCCATTGAATGCACCGCTGGCAACAACAGCTTGGACCGTCACGGCGATGAATCAGCACGACGCGATTGACAGAACTGTGGTGGCATCAGGCCCGGCCGATTGGAATTCTGCGACGTTTGTGATCCTAGGGCGGTTGGTACGTGTCAGGGGACAAAATATCCTGTTCAGCCCTTCCCAGAACGCCATTTTCGCCGTCAACGATACTGCTGCCGACATCTGGCGCTCTCTGGAAGAAGGCATGCCACCGCACGCCATTTCGGTCGAGATGGCGCGCAGTGGCGTTGATAGACTTGAGGCAGACAGGCATGTCGAGGCTGCACTCGAGGATTGGCAGCGGCTGAACCTGATACGGCCCTGCGCGCCGTTGTCTACTTCGTCAGCTGAAAAGCCTGTGAGCCAGGTGGTCGCAGTCGCGGGCCTCAACATACGCATCGTCTATCCGGCAGCCTGCGCCTTTCCCGCGATTTCCGTATTTCGCCACCTTGAGGTCAAAGGAGATACTGCCGACGTACTGCTCGAGGTGGTTGGGCAGGGAGGGAGAGTCCATCTGCTGCGGGATGGCAAGTGGATTTTGTCCTGCTCCCTCGACGAATTACCCGTCATGCTGAAGGGGCAATTGCTGACCGAGGTTCTGGATTACGGCGCCTATGAACTTGCCCTCCACGCGGCTGCGCTTCTCAGAAATGAACGCATCGTCCTTCTTTGTGGCAATCCGGGCGCGGGCAAGACGACGCTGACCTTGGCACTGGTCCATGCAGGATTTGGCTTTGTCGCCGATGATGTGACGCTGCTGGACTCTAGGGGGCATGGCGTTGGCCTTCCGTTTGCCCCGGCGGTCAAGGCGGGAGCATGGCCGTTGCTGGCCAAATACTGCCCCGGCCTTGATGCCGTTCCGATCTGTCGCCGCCCTGACCGCAAGCGTGTACGATTTGCCGTGCCCAAGGCGTTCGTGCCCTTGCCTCCCGCTCCCCTGCACATTGGCTGTGTGGTCCTGCTCCGTCGAGGCCGTGACTCGAAAGCCAGCCTGGAGCCGATCGATCCAGCTCACGCATTGCGCGGCCTTCTCAATGGCGCGCTTGCGCCCGGCGGAGAGCTGGGTGTCACCGCGTTCGAAGCGCTGACCCAACTCATCGGATCGACGGAAACCTATTGCCTGACCTATTCGGGGCTTGATGATGCGGTACGCCTTATCTCGGAAGCGTGTCGATGATAAGCAGGGGCAACAGGGGCAACGCACTTGAGGCGTTGGTCGCCGGACTTCGCGGCACTCCGACGGACAGGGCTGACTGGCAGGCCGTGATTGCTCTGGCAAATCGCACTCTGCTTACACCCGATTTGTTCTCGTCCCTGGCGCGCGCCGGACAAATCCACCAGCTGCCAGAGGACGTGCGCGAGTACCTTCGGTTCGTTCACGACTGCAATCGGGAACGAAATCTGCGGTTGCGTACCCAACTGGGTGAAGCCGTTGCCGCCCTCAACCGCAGCGATATCTCTCCGCTCCTGCTCAAGGGGGCCGTTCCCCTGTTCCTTTCGCCGGCCGGCCTGGTCCCCAGCAGGATGACGAGTGACCTCGATCTAGCCGTGAATCCACGCCAAGAGAAGGTCGCCAGAGACTGTCTTGAAGAGCTTGGCTACGTCGATGTAGCGGGGGGTCGAGGCATGGCCCGCCAGCAGGACGCAGGAATGCTGGAGCTCCGGTCTACCCGAGCGGACTGCTATCACTCCCCCAAGCTCATCCAGCGAGACGGCCTTCGGGTGAAAATTCCTCCCGTTCAGTCTCGCGCCATGCACTGGATGGTACACGACCTTCTCAAGGAGGGAGATTATTGGCGCGGAAGGATAGATCTCAGGCACCTCCATGACTTGGCTCGATTGGCGGAAAACGAGGACGTGGACTGGATGTCACTGCAGGGTTCTATGTCGGACCGGAGCGCCCGCAATGCGCTCGAAACCCAGCTCCTGGCCATGCACCATTTCTTTGGAACCCGAATCCCGGAAAAATGTGCAAAACGCCCGATCGTCCGTTTCCAGCACTGGAGGCGCGTCTTCACGGCGACCCACCCCGTCATTGGCGCCCCTCTGCGACTGGTCGGTAATTTGACGTGGGGCATATGGCGGTTTTCACGCGCCTACGGTTTGGCGCGACGTGGACCGCCGTACCTCTTGCGGCGCATCGCTCGTACGCTCTTCGACCCTCGCACGAAAATCTAAGCCTTTTGGAGAACTAGTGTACTGGATCAGAAGGCATAAGATGAATCCGTGAATTTGAGAAAGTTTGTGGGAGGTTTGACATGGCACCGGAAGGCACAAAACGCTCGGAACGGACCCAGGAGACCCTGGTCTCGGAGGCTCAAGCGCGCCGCGACTTTCTCAAGAAGGCGGGGCGTTTTGCGGCGGTTACTCCGCCGGCTGTGACGCTCTTGCTTGGCACAAGCTTGAACTCCAGGGCGATTGCCAAATCGGGTGGATCAAAACCGGGCAATGGCTGGGGGGACAAGAACCATATTCACGTCGGCCCTCCCGGCCAGGGGTAAGCCCTTCGACCATCATGGTCGCTGAAAACAGCGTTTTGAGGACATAGGGCTCCAGCCTGTCATTTGAAAGCCCGGACCGCTCGTGGCACGCAAAAGTGCCGCGAGCGGTCCGGGCTTTTCTTTGCCGGGGCGACCATCATCCGAACTGCAAATCAGCGCAAAATGGATCGCCGCACTGATCTTCGGAACCGCGCGACGCGGACCTTTGAGCATGCAGGAAGGCGGCCCTACGCAAGCAGCAGACTGCTCAGGAAGTTGTCGTCGTGGAACTGGGCCACTTGAACGCCGGTCAGCGTGATCTGATCCCCGCCGCCCAGCGACGCCACGACATTCGAGCCCTGGTTTGTCGCCGCCTGCAGGAACTGGCTGGTGTTGTAGATGCCAAAGGCTCTGAGATCGAGGACGTCGCCGGTGCCGGCGCCGGGCAGGAAATTCATGACGGTGTCCTGACCGTCGCCGTGGGCGAACACGAACAGATTGTGCTGGTTGCCGGCAACCAATGTGTCGTTTCCGCGTCCCCCGATCAGCGTGTCATTCCCGCCCAGACCCCATAGATAGTCCGCGCCGGTCGTGCCGTTCAGGACGTAGCCGCCGTTGACGATTGTCGGCGTGCGCCCTACAGGCGTCGGGACAAAGTAGGAATCCGTGAGCATGCTGGTTGCAGTCGTCCCGTTGAAGCTGCTCACCTTGTAGAACTCGATCAGCATGCCCGCGTCCGTGATCGTCACCAGATTGGCGCCGACATTGGGAACGGTCTTGCCAGCTCCGCCAAGGCCGGTGGTCGTGTACGGAAGAAAGACGCCGTCGCCGTTGTCGTCCCGGTTCTCCCGGTAGTAGTTGTGCTGATGGCCGGCAAAGACCGCGTTTACACCCCACTGCTCGAAGGGCCACCGCATGGTGGCAGTGGAGCCGCTCGGGTTGAATGGCGTGTGATGGAAGTAGGCGACGTCGAAACTCGCGTCGGAATTCGCGAGAAGGTCTTGCATCCAATGGCCCTGCACAGATGTGGAACTGCGGCCATCCGGCTCCTGCTTGTTGCTGCTGAGAGCGAAGAAATGCACCGGCCCGATCTGGTAGTCATAGTACCTCTCATTGTCGGGCAGCGTGAAGTAATTCAGGTAGTTGGTAACGTTGCCTTCTTCGTATTCGTGATTGCCTAGCGTGGGGAAGAAGCGGTTGATGGCGCTGCCGCTGCCGTATGAGCCCTGATAGTTGCCTATGTAGTCATGATACTGCTGGCCGACGGCGGCATCCAAGGTCTGCGGAGCATACACGTTGTCGCCGATTGTGAGGATGAAATCGGGATTCCAGGCATGGACCATCGCCGACACCGCCTTCTCGCCGGAGAGATCGGTGTCGCCGTAGTCACCAAAGACCGCGTACCGGTACAAGACCTGCGGCGGCGTCGTCGGGACGACGCTGACCGTATAGTCCTGCGCGGCGGTGCTCCCGTCGGACGAGGTTGCGGTGACGTGGAGGTTGATCGACTGCTCGGTCTGGGCATTGAGCGTTCCCGTGCCAGAGCGCGTGATGACGCCGGTGCTGGAATTGATGGCGAAGCGCGGGTCGTTGAGGCTGTAGGTGACCGTATCGGTGACGTCCGGATCCTTGGCCGAGGCTGTGATGTGGACCAAAGTGCCCGCGGGGGCAAGGTCGGGGATCTGGTTGGCCGCAGGGTCGGCGTCCTGTGGATGCTTGAAGGCGACCGGGCCGGTCGTCGGCACATAGTACTCGACGTGCAGGAGCGGTGCGCCGGTGGCGCTGCCATCGAAGGAATTGGCCCTGCGCGCGCCGCTGCTGCCGCTGACGACGAATGCCATGTCATTGAGTTGCAAATAGCCCGGCTGGTTGATGATCTCCTGCACGATTGCCGAGAGGTTCGGGGTGCGTTCGGCAAGGGCGGCTTCATTGTTCACGGTCCAGTCGGGTGGCGTCCACGTCACCGAAGTAGTCGTCATCAGGCGCGAGGTGACATCGCTTTTCTCACTCTCGAAGGGGACGGCTTCGTCGCTTTCGCCCCGGATCAGGAGCGAGACGGCGCCGGTGCTCGTATTCTGGGCCTGGAACTGGATGTAGGCACTGGTGATGACGGCGTCGTAGGGAATGTCGACGCCGGTGAAGCGCATTCCGACCGTCTGGACTTTGGTGCCGTCAACCACCATGTCGAGATCGGTGCTGGTGAGGTCCATCCCGCCGCTGGGACCTTGCTCGACGTCGTCGGTGCTGGTTGCGATCCTTTTCTCGAAAATCGGCGCTGTGGTCACGCTGACGGCATAGTCTTGGCCCGCGGCGCTCCCATCGGACGAGGTCGCGGTGACGTGGAGGTTGACCGACGGCTCGGTTGCCGCATTGAGCGTGCCGGTGCCTGAGCGCGTGACAACGCCTGTGCTGGAATTGATGGCGAAGCGCGAGTCGTTGACGCTGTAGGTGACCGTCGAGCCGGCATCGGGATCCCTGGCCGAGGCCGTGATGCCGATGGCCGTGCCGGCGGCGGCGGTCTGAGCAATCTGGTTGGCGGCAGTGTTGGCATCCGGCGGGTTGTTGAAGGCGACCGGCTCCGGGCTGTTGAGGACGGCGAGGGTGAAGGCCTGGTTGGCGGTGCTGCCGTCGGTGGAGGTTGCCGTCACCGTCAGGTTGATCGATGTCTGGGTCTCGAAGTCGAGCGAGCCGGTGGCCGAGCGGGTGATGACGCCGCTGCTGGCGTTGATGGCGAAGCGCGTGTCATTGATGCTGTAGGCGACGGTCGAGCCGGCGTCGGGATCGGTGGCCGAGGCTGTGATGCCGACGGCCGTGCCAGCCGCCGCAAGCTCGGCGATCTGGTTGGCGGTGGTGTTGGCGTCGGGCGGCGTGTTGAAAGCCACCGGACTGCCGGCCGGACCGGGCAGGGTATACTCGATGTGCAGCAGCGGTGCGCTGGCCGGATTGTATTCGTAGGAATCGGCCGTGCGCGTGCCAGTGCCGCTGACCAAAAATGCCATGTCGTTGAGCGCGGCCCAGCCCGAGCGGTTGACGATCTCCTGCACGATCGCCGAGAGGTCAGGCGTGCGCTCGGCAGCGCCATGCTCGCCCACAATGGTCCACGGGTCCGGCGTCCAGGCCGTGGATGCGGCCGTCCTGGGAAGCGAGGACACGTTGAAGTTGGCGGTGGTGAAAGGACTGGCGTCGTCGACCTTATCGCCCTGGATGAGCAGCGAAGTCGCGCCGGTCTTCACCTCGTTGGCCTGGAACTGGATGTAGGCGTTGGTGACGATGGCGCCCTGCGGGATGTTGATGCCGGTGAAGCGCATGCCGACCGTCTGGCGGGTGGAGCCGTCATAGCCGAGCTCCAGGTCGGTGACGTTGGTCGAAATCGCCCCGGAGCCCTTCTCTTCGACATCGTCCCCGGCGGTCGTCACCCTTGTCTCGATGATTACAGGCGTGGTGTTGCCCGTCTCGGAGACAGCAACGCTGAAGGCATGGGTATCGGTGCTGCCGTCGGACGAGGTTGCGGTCACGTTGAAGTTGACTGAAGGCTCCGAGGCCGCGTTAAGCGTGCCGGTGCCCGAGCGTGTGATGATGCCGGTGCTGGCGTTGATGGCAAATCGCGGGTCGTCGATGCTGTAGGTGATCGTCGAGCCGGCATCGGGATCCGTCGCCAATGCTGTAATGCCGATCGCCGTGCCGGCGGCGGCGTTCTGGGCAACCTGGTTGGCGGCGGTGTTGGCATCCGGCGGGTTGTTGAACGCCACCGGCTCAGGGCTGTTGAGGACGGCGAGGGTGAAGGCCTGGTTGGCGGTGCTGCCGTCGGACGAGGTTGCCGTCACCGTCAGATTGATCGACGACTGGGTCTCGAAGTCGAGCGTGCCGGTGGCCGAGCGCGTGATGACGCCGCTGCTGGCGTCGATGGCGAAGCGCGTGTCATTGATGCTGTAGGTGACGGTCGAGCCCGCGTCGGGATCGGTGGCCGATGCTGTGATCCCGGTGGCTGCCCCCGCCGCGGCGAGTTCGGCGATCTGGTTGGTGGTGGGA
>NZ_SRTH01000026.1:15367-52583 GCF_004792065.1 Mesorhizobium sp. M8A.F.Ca.ET.165.01.1.1
GGATGGCGAAGCGCGTGTCATTGATGCTGTAGGTGACGGTCGAGCCCGCGTCGGGATCGGTGGCCGATGCTGTGATCCCGGTGGCTGCCCCCGCCGCGGCGAGTTCGGCGATCTGGTTGGTGGTGGGATCAGCGTCGGGCGGTGCGTTGAAGGCAACCGGCAACTGGCTGGCCGTGACGCCGATTGTAAAGGCGTGGGTATCGATGCTGCCGTCGGACGAGGTTGCCGTCACGTTGAAGTTGACTGAAGGCTCCGAGGACGCGTTAAGCGTGCCCGTGCCGGAGCGCGTGATGACGCCGGTGCTGGCGTTGATGGCAAAGCGCGAGTCGTCGATGCTGTAGGTGATCGTCGAGCCGGCATCGGGATCCGTCGCCGAGGCGGTGATCCCGACCGCCGTGCCGGCGGCGGCGCTCTGGGCGATCTGGTTGGCGGCGGCGTTAGCGTCGGCCGGGGTGTTGAAAGCGACCGGCTCCGGGCTGTTGAGCACGGCGAGGCTGAAGGCCTGGTTGGCGGTGCTGCCGTCGGAGGAGGTTGCCGTCACTGTCAGATTGATCGACGACTGGGTCTCGAAGTCGAGCGTGCCGGTGGCTGAGCGCGTGATGACGCCGCTGCTGGAATTGATGGCGAAGCGCGTGTCATTGATGCTGTAGGTGACGGTCGAGCCCGCGTCGGGATCGGTGGCCGATGCTGTGATCCCGGTGGCTGCCCCCGCCGCGGCGAGTTCGGCGATCTGGTTGGTGGTGGGATCGGCGTCGGGCGGTGCGTTGAAGGCTACCGGATTGCCGGATCCTGGCAGCAGATATTCGATGTGCAGCAGTGGCGCGCTGGCCGGATTGTATTCGTAGGAATCGGCCGTGCGCGTGCCAGTGCCGCTGACCAAAAATGCCATGTCGTTGAGCGCGGCCCAGCCCGAGCGGTTGACGATCTCCTGCACGATCGTCGAAAGGTCAGGCGTGCGCTCGGCCATGTCATGCTCGCCCACAATGGTCCACGGGTCCGGCGTCCAGGCCGTGGAGGCTGTCGTCCTCGGAAGCGCGGACACGTTGAAGCTGACGGCCGTAAAAGGGCTGGCGTCGTCAACATTATCGCCTTGAATGAGCAGCGACGCCGCGCCGGTCTTCACCTCATTGGCCTGGAACTGGATATAGGCGTTGGTGATGATCGCGCCCTTCGGGAGGTCGATGCTGGTGAAGCGGAGGCCGACCGTCTGGCGGGTGCTGCCGTCATAGCCCAGTTCCAGATCGCTGATGTTGCTCGAGATCGTACCGGAGCCCTTCTCCTCGACATCGTCGCCGGCGGTCGCCACCCTTGTCTCGAAGATCGGGTCGATCGCACTAGAGCTGGCGGCGAGAAAGCTGCTGCTGGTGGTGACACTAGCGCCGGTCGAGACCGTGCCGGCGTCAGCGATGGGGGTAGGGGCGGTGAAGGTGACGCCGCTGCCGGCATGGCCCGTTCCCGCAAACTGCCTGAGGCCGGTGTCTTTCGTCGCCACGCTGTCGAGAAAGGTGCTATCCGGATGGATGCCAAGCCCGGCTGCCGCGTCCGCCAGCCCGATCAACTCGCCACCGGTTGCCGTGATCGGGACGGCGCTTTGGCTGTCACTGTGTTTGCCGGTTTCGACGGCGAGGCTGACGCCATCGGATGCCCCGGAAGCCTGCGACACGCCGTCATCGCCATGCACGTGCTCCGCAACCGAGCCGTCATCGAGCGGTTGAAGGCCTTTGAGGAGGGGCGTCGAACCGAGCTCCGTCGCGAGCAGTCCGATTGCATTGCCGCTATCTGGAAGCCGATGTGGTTTGGACATCGCAGAACTCCTTTGCCGCCGTTTTCCGCACTTGGGCCTCGCTAGGCCCTGATATCGACGCCACGGCCAGGTCCGATCCGCGGCGATCGAGGACTCCGGCTGTCAGAGGCGTGTGTGGAGGCGATGTGCTTGCTGGGCATCCGGGCAGGCTGCAGTGAAATGGATCACGACAGGACCTTGAAGCAACGCGTCCTGCCGGATCAGGCGAGCAGCCAACCATTCAATTGGAATTCATAGATCTTGCCGTCATTTTCGGTTGGATATGGGTCATTATCCAGGCCCCGATCCACGATGTACAGGCTCATATGGTGGCTCGGATCGTCGCTGCTCGGCGCCAGCGCTATTCCCGATGGTTTGTGCGCGTGGGCTGCGGAGATATCGAGCGTGCCCAATAACTGCCCGGTACGCGTCACCATTGCTACCGACTTTGTCGACGTAATGATATAAAGGAGGTCGTTGACTTGGTCATACGCAATACTTTCGTCGCCAGGGTTCCCCAGCGCTTGCGCAGAAAAACTCGTCACGATGTCGTCGCCGCCCGTACTCGCGACGCCGTCGAATTTGCCGTTGGGACCCGGTGAGACGGCGTAAATCGTCTGGGTTGAGCCATCCGCGACATACAAGACTTTATGGTTCGGGTCATAGGCGACGCTCTCCGGATCCGAACTGCCGAACGCGGATGTCTTGAAAGAGGTCACCTTATCGTCGGACGTGTTGTAAAGCCCGTCTATACCGGGGTTGAGCTCGTACACGCTCTTCGGGGCAGTGTCGTCCGCGAAGAAGAGATGGTGGTTAGCAGGATTATAAGCCACCCCGGCCGGCTCATCGGAGAACTTGACGGTCGTGAGCGTGCCCGCAAGGGTGCCGTTCAAATTCATCTGGTAGAGATTCTTGCCAGTAAAAAGCGCAGGTATCTCCTCGACTTCGCTGTCGGCAACCAGCAACGTGCCGAGGTGAGAGATATAGACGATATCAGTCGGGTCGGGACTCGGCGGCGACCACTGCGAAGTCAGGATTGTGTGTGACAAGGTCACCGACGTCGGCAGCTGGTGGGCCGTGACGTTGACGTTGAAGGCATGGGTATCGATGCTGCCATCGGACGAGGTCGCCGTGACGGTGAGGGCGACCGACGGCTCGGACTGGGCGTTGAGCGTGCCGGTACTCGAGCGTGTGATGACGCCGGTGCTGGCGTTGATGGCAAAGCGCGAGTCGTCGATGCTGTAGGTGATCGTCGATCCGGCATCGGGATCCCTGGCCGAGGCGGTGATCCCGACCGCCGTGCCGGCGGCGGCGGTCTGGGCGATCTGGTTGGCGGCAGCGTTAGCGTCGGCCAGGGTGTTGAAAGCGACCGGCTCAGGGCTGTTGAGCACGGCGAGGCTGAAGGCCTGGTTGGCGGTGCTTCCGTCGGACGAGGTTGCCGTCACTGTCAGATTGATCGACGACTGGGTCTCGAAGTCGAGCGTGCCGGTGGCCGAGCGCGTGATGACGCCGCTGCTGGAATTGATGGCGAAGCGCGAGTCATTGATGCTGTAGGTGACCGTCGAGCCGGCATCGGGATCGGTGGCCGATGCTGTGATCCCGGTGGGTGCGCCTGCCGCGGCAAGCTCGGCGATCTTGTTGGCGGCAGTGTTGGCATCCGGCGGGGTGTTGAAAGCTACTGGATTGCCGGATCCTGGCAGCAGATATTCGATGTGCAGCAGTGGCGCGGTGGCCGGATTGTATTCGTAGGAATCGGCCGTGCGCGTGCCAGTGCCGCTGACCAAAAATGCCATGTCGTTGAGCGCGGCCCAGCCCGAGCGGTTGACGATCTCCTGCACGATCGCCGAAAGGTCAGGCGTGCGCTCGGCAGCGCCATGCTCGCCCACAATGGTCCACGGGTCCGGCGTCCATGCCGTGGAGGCTGTCGTCCTCGGAAGCGCGGACACGTTGAAGCTGACGGCCGTAAAAGGGCTGGCGTCGTCAACATTATCGCCTTGAATGAGCAGCGACGCCGCGCCGGACTTCACCTCATTGGCCTGGAACTGGATATAGGCGCTGGTGATGATCGCGCCCTTCGGCAGATCGATGCTGGTGAAGCGGAGGCCGACCGTCTGGCGGGTGCTGCCGTCATAGCCCAGTTCCAGATCGTCGACATTGCCCGATATCGTACCGGAGCCCTTCTCCTCGACATCGTCGCCCGCGGTCGCCACCCTTGTCTCGAAGATTGGGTCGATCGCACTGGAGCTGGCGGCGAGGAAGCTGCTGCTGGTTGTGACCGCTGCGCGCGTCGAGACCGTGCCGATGTCGGCAACTGCCTCAGGGGTGGTGGCGATGTAGGTGACATGGCTGTCGGCATGGCCCATTTCCGCATCGTGCCACAAGTCGAGAAAGCTGCTGTCGGGATGAATGCCAAGTCCGGCTGCCGTCTCGGTGAGGCCGGTCAGTTTCAATCCGCCATCGCCCCCCAAAGTCGGCGTGACCCCATCTGCGGTGCTAAGATCCAGCTTGTTCGCGGCCGGATCCAAGCTGGTAGTGTGACTACCATTGCCGGTTTCGGCAGCCAGCCCGTCGCCGATATTGGAGAGCACCCGAGCCGTTTCGTTGCCGATCGCTCTTCCGCTCGGCTGGGTCCAATTGTCGTCGGTCAGCCAGTCGCCATTGATGCCGGAGTCAGTGCCGGATTCCGTCATCAAGAGCTTCGCGTCATTCCAGGGAAGCCCAGCGAGTTTTACCACGTCGAATCTCCTCTGCACATTTCTCGATTAAATCGGAATCTCGACGTGCCCGACCCGAGGGCTGTTGCGACCCCAGATCGAGCATGGCGATGGGTAACGTTGGACATGAAAGCCGTCGCCCGAAATCCATGGCCGTGCGGTCAAGCGTTGAATTCTACGGGATCAGTCAGTTACCTTCCTCATCCTTGGCCAGGCGGGCGCAACGGCCGCGAGCAAGCGCAGCAGTGATAGCCCGTCCCGCCCAAGGAACAGCGACGGCAGGATCCAGCACAGCAGCAAGCCCCCGGCAGATGCCAGCAATGCCGTATCGATAAGCAGGGGAAGGGGAGATAGACGGAACTCGCGTAGCCATTCCACGAGCCCCCATACGCCGGTTCCGACCACGCCCGCGAGTGCCAGACCGGGTACGTGGGCCATAAGGAAGTCTCCCCAGGTCATGCCGGTCACGCGAAGGCTCAACTGTGCCATCAGGAAGAAGTTGATCCCGAAAGCCGCGCCGACGCCGAACGCCACGCCTTCTATGCCCCAGAGTTGCCCTATGAGGGAGCCGGCGAAGACGCCGATGGTGAAAACCGCCTGACGCCAGGCGCGCGCGTAGACAGTCCCTGTTGCGCGCGAGACGGAATCGCTCAGCTTGTAGCTCGTGCGGAACAGCATGCTGAACGCCAGGATCTGGAGCGGGGCGACGACCGCTACCCATCCCCGCCCGAGAATGACGGCAACCAACTCCGGCGCGACGATGGCCACGACCACACTGGCCGGCAGGACAAGCAGGGCGCACCCCGCGACTGCGCTGCGATAGGCACGAGCAAGCCGCGCGGGCTGCTCCTGGACCAGCGCCATGGTTGGGAACAGCACCCGATCAAGAACCTGACCGACGATGACCGCGGGCGTCGTCATCAACTGTGACGACAGGCCGTACAGGCCAAGCGCATCAGCGCCGAGCCAGCGGCCCACGACAAGCCTGTCCGCCTGGGTGGCGAGGTAATTGAAGACCCGGGCGATGGTAAAACCGCTTCCGAAATAGAGCAGTTCGACGATGGCGCGCCGCTCCAGCAAAGGCCGCATCGGATGCGGCTGGCCGGCGAGCAGCACGACCATGCGGATGAATTGCTGGATCAGGAGCGCGCCGACAAGCGCCCAGATGCCCAAGCCGAGCCATGCCAGAATCGGACCGGCAACGACGTAACCCAAGGCAAAGGCGCTGGCGTCGACCAACGCCAGCCAGCGGAACCGCAGCGCGCGCTGGGCCGCGGCCAATGCCACCATGGAAGCGCCTTGGAAAAGGAACACGAAGCAGATGGCACGAACGACCGGAGCCAGATCGGCGAGGCGAAGCAGCCCGGCAATTGCCGGTGCCATCGCCCAGACCAACGCGGACACAGCGAGGCCGAGGAGGCATGACAAGGTGAAGCCGACCCGAAGATGTCGCTCGTCCAGCACCGGTCGCTGGACGATCGCGGGGGTAATGCCAAGTCCCTGGAAGATCGCCGAAAACTTGATGACGATCAGCGCTGCGGAGTAGAGGCCGAACTCATTGGGCGAGAGCAGCCGAGCCAGGATGAGAAGGGCGACAAGCTCCGCAACCGCAAGGGCACCCATGGACAGGGACGTCCAGAACATGCCCACGACACTTTGTTTTGCTAGCCCGCGCTGGTTGTTGCTCACGCCTCTCTCCAATCGCCTCGGCCGACCCAAACAGGCGGCCACTGCGTCCTTGCCGGATCCGCCGAGTGACACGATTACGTTGGATGATGCGCAGCCACGCGCCCGCGCCTGCACGAAGTTATGATCGCATGGGTCATGAAGGTTCCTCCGCTGCGGTGCTGTCCGCCCGCGCCCAGCGCGCCTTACCTATCGAAGAAGCGAGGGGATTTCGTAGCGATAGAACTCCATCTCGTCCCGGACCTCCGGTATGATCGCCGTTAGATCCTTCCTTTCGAGACGGAGCCACTTCTGCTGGCGGCCTGGATCGATCATCTCCTTGGCCGTTCGCACGATATCGTCGGTGCAGTTCAGCCCGCAATGTTCAAAGATGCGGCGCAAAACCAACTCGGGATCCTGTATCAAATCCTCGTAGCGAAAAGACAGCACGCGGCCGTCGCCCAGCTTGGCGAGATCTTCTCGGGCCTTTCGATTGCCGCGCGCCCACTGGCGCGCGATCACCGTCAATTTCTCATTCTCCTTCAAATCTCGCTCTATCCCGTTGTAACGCGGCCCATAGATCGATGTGTATTTTCTTCCCAATACCCTTTTCGCGATCACCTGTTTTATAATATCTTTTGCATAATAGTGAACTTGCGTTACCGGAGTGATCTTCAAAAGGCGTATTAATCCTTTGAGAGATTTTGCTCTCTGCCACTTAAGCTCCATCGAGCTTATGTACGAAAATGGATTTCTCGTAATATAGAGAAATATGGCCTCCGGAAAAATCTCGTGGACAAACGGCACGCGCAAGACATTGGCAGGCGTGTTTTCCATGATCTGTCGGCCTCCGTGCCGCGACTGATATTCGAGGAACCTGCCGCGAATGTAACGTGCGACCCTTTTGGTCGCATCGGTTTCGCCAAATTCATCATGACGCCGCGCAGGATCGGCATATAGCCACAATGTTTTTGGCTCGTACCAGGTAACGATGTCGGGATGCAGCCCAATCAATTTTTGTGCAATTGTGGTCCCCGACCGATAGTTGCCGATCAGAAAAATCGGAGGTTTCAGCTCTGTTGCTGCCATGACAAGTCTCCGTCGCTAAAAGGTTAGCCGGGGTCGCGCCGATCCGCGCGACAAGCGTCGCCGCGCGGCTATTGGTCTCTGAACGCACGCATCATCTGGTCCGTCAAAGGCTTCATCAGGTAGGAGAGCATCTTGCGGTCACCAGTCCGTATGAACGCTTCCACCGGCATGCCGGGAATGAGCGAGGCAGGGCCAAGTTTCGTCAAATCCTTCGGGTCCGGGGTGATGCGGACTACGTAGTAGACTTCATTGGTGTGCTGATCGCGCGTTACGTCGGCCGCAATCATGGACACCACGCCTTCCGTTTCGGGCGTAGTGCGGACGTTGAAGGCGGTGAAGCGAAGAAGTGCGCGTTGGCCGACCAAGATCTGATCGATGTCCTGCGGAGCGGCCTTCACCTCGACCGTGAGAGTGTCGGTGTCGGGAACGATCAGCATTATCGGCTCGCCCGCACTGATCACGCCGCCCACGGTATGGATTGAAGATTGATGGACCGTGCCGCTGGAGGGAGCGCGAATATCGATGCGTGACAGCTGGTCCTCGGCGGTGACTTTTCGTTCCTCGAATTCGGCGATCTTGGCGTCGACATCGCGCAGTTCGCTGCCAGTCTCGCTGGAGAACTCCTTGTCCAGCTGAAGGATCTGGAGCTCAACTTCGGCGATGGCGCCTTTTGCCTGCGCCATGCTTGACACAAGCTGAGACCTTTCACCCTCGATGCGTGTTGCCTCGCGTTCATATTCCGTCAGCTTCGACTTGAGTGTGAGCTTCTTGTCGACAAGGCTGCGGATATCGACGAGTTCATCGTTGATCAACTCGATCTCCTTGCTCTTTGCCGATTCCTGAGCCGAGTAACCTTCGATCTGCTTTCCGAACTGCTCGATGCGTTCGCGCAAGCGCGCCTTGTTGCCAAAAACCTCGGTTCGACGAAGTTCGAAAAGTCGTTGTTCGCTAGCCACGGTGCTGGCAATCTCCGGGTTGTTCATTCGCGTGGCAAGCATCGGAGCAAGTGTCATCCGCCCGCTGCCGTCACGCTCCGCCTCGAGCCGGGACTTTCGCGCGTAGAGCTCATCCAGATTCTTTGTCACGTAAGCCAGGCTGGCACGCGGGATAGTGTCGCTAAGCTGGACCAAGATATCCCCGGCCCGGACACGGTCGCCATCGCGTACGAGAATCTTGCCCACCACGCCACCCGTCGGGTGTTGCACCTTCTTTTCGCTGTTCTCGACGACCACCCAGCCATGCGAAATGATGGCTCCCGAAATGTCCGCTGTCCCGGCCCAGACTCCCATTCCGCCGAGGAGCAGTGCGACGACAGTCATCCCACCGAGCAGATTGCGGCGAATGGATCGCCGGTTTGAAAGCGATCGGTTCAAGACAGGAGCCATGATTGCCTGTTTCCCATGTGCCGCAAGTCGTCAATTCGGCAGTCGAGGCGAGGTTGAAACCGGCTGCAGGTCCGCTGTATTGGCCTGTGACATCGGAAAGAGCTTGGACAGAACGGACTGCTTCGTTCCAAACATGTGCATCCGCCCTTCCTTCATCATCAGCACGAAATCCACAGTGGTGAGAATGTTCGGACGGTGCGCGACGATCGCCACGATGCCGCGGCGCGCCTTGATTGCGAGGATCGCCTCGGCGAGCGCCCTTTCGCCTTCCATGTCGAGATTGGAGTTGGGCTCGTCGAGGACGACCATGAACGGATTTCCATAGAGTGCCCGTGCCAAGGCAACGCGCTGGCGCTGCCCGGCTGAGAGCGCGGTCCCGCCCTCTCCGATCTGAGTCTCGTAGCCATTCGGAAAACCGATGATTAGCTCATGGACGCCCGCCGCGCGGGCGGCGGCGACAATGGCCCGCGGGTCCGATCCAGGATCGAAGCGGGCGATGTTGGCGGCAACCGTTCCCGCGAACAGTTCGACGTCCTGCGGAAGGTAACCTATGTGGCGGCCAAGACGCTCCGACGACCACTGATCGAGCGCGGCACCATCAAGCTTGATACGCCCCGCTAGCGGTCGCCATGCGCCGACCAGCCCACGAGCCAGGCTGGATTTGCCGGAGCCACTTGGTCCGATGATGCCAAGCACCGAGCCCGCGTCCAGGCTGAAGTCCACGCCTCGCACGATGACCCGTTGCACGCCTGGTGCACCGATCGTGATGTTCTCAATCGTCAAGTTCGAACCGGGCACCGGAAGTGCCATCGGCTGAGCGTCTTGCGGCAATCGGGCGAGCAACTGGCTCAGCCTGCTCCAGCTCTGGCGTGCGGCCACGAAGCTGCGCCAATGGGCGATGGCAAGATCGACAGGCGCAAGCGCACGGCCCGCGAGGATGGAGCCGGCGATGATGATCCCGGACGTCGCCTCGCCTTGGATCACCAGCCAGGCCCCTATACCAAGCATTGCCGACTGGAGCATCAGCCGCAAGGCGCGGGCGAAGCTGCCGAAGCCGCCTACGATATCGCTGACATGCTGCTGTTGCGTGAGATATTCGCGGCTCGCCTCCCGCCAATGGTCGTGTAGGCGGCTGCCCATTCCCATTGCCGCGAGAACCTCCGCGTTGCGGCGACTGGCTTCGGCTAAGCCGTTGCGCTTCACGCCCGTCGAAACCGCGGCGCCCATTGGTTTGCGCGTGAAGACCTCGGTCGCCGCCGTCAGCGCCACCAACACGATTGCACCGCAAATCGCCGCAATTCCGAGGGTCGGATGAAGGCTCCATATGATTGCCAGATAAAAGGGCATCCACGGAAAGTCGAAGAGTGTGCTTGGCCCCGGGCTCGACAGAAACACGCGGATGTTGTCGAGATCGCGTTGCGGCTGCAGCCCATCGCCCTGGTGGCCGATGTACAAGGGCAGCCTCGACACGGCTGTGAATACGCGCCCCCCGACCGTTTCGTCCAGTTCTCCACCGATCCTGGTCATGATGCGGCTGCGCACGAGATCGATGACCGCCTGCCCGACAAACAGAACGCCGGCCAATATCGCCATGGCTACCAGAGTCGGAACGCTGCGGCTTGGCAGTACGCGATCGTAGACCTGCAACATGAACATCGCTCCGGTCAGCATGAGGATGTTGCTCACGCCGCTAAAAACCGCGACTCCCGCGAATGCTGCCTTGCAGGAACGCAACGCACAGGCCAGTTCCGAACCGGGCGCCGGCTGGATGTCTCTTGCCGAGGGGCTGGCGCCGGCGTTCGTGGACGCGCTTGGCAAGCCGCCCCTTCGCCTTGCCTTGCGGGCGGCTGCGAGCAGCAGCAAGCCCACCGCCGCGAACGCCAGCCAAACCGGAAGAGCGTCTGGACCAGCCAGCAAGACCAGTGGATCGGAGAAGTATCCCCGGTCCACCACGAAATCGGTCCACGGTCGCGGCAGCCAGTTGCGGCCGAGGTCAACGTGGCGCCGCAGAAATGCAGCTCCCGCAAGCGCAAGAGCGAGGAGGAGCAGGATTGCACCTGGAATGCGCGATCGGATGATGGCGCGGTGGCGCGGGGCGTAACGCACCGTCGTCTTGCGGCGCGCCGTTGCACGGAGGAGATTGAGCCGCCTCTGCTCCGCTTTGGCGTGGGAATTCGCCCGGCGGAAGCGATTTCCCACCACTGTCAGTGCTGGCCCAAGGCTCATGTCAAACCCCTGAGGTGCCAAGGTCGGACTATCTCAGGCCGTTCAAGGCACAACGAACCCAAGAGCGTTGCGAAGCAACGATCGCGGCCCTGAAGCAAAGCTTTGCTCGAGGAAGTGGGCATATTCGTGCTATTGGCCGACAATGCTTGGCTGGAGGCCCTCCGCATTTGGGCTCCCCATTGTTCCGGAAGTGTCCGGCGCGTAGAACCCTTTGTTGGCCGCGATCGAAACCTCGATGACATCGCCAGCTAGAACTTCCGTATTTTCATTGGCGATGATGTCGTGGGCGACTTTCCGGTCGCGCCTGAAGATCGAGATCTTCACGGAGCCTTGCAAGTCGTCGAAGGTCCGCTGTTCGCCATATGTAAATATAAAGAGAAGCTTGTCGGCGACATACCTTATTTGGCTTTGAATTTTCCCCAGCTCGACCTGCGTGTCTTGGGTCTGCGAGATCAAGTCCATTTCATAACTCTGCTTCTTTTTTCGAAGCTCGCTTTCAGCGGTCAGCATCGCCTGCTGCGCCTGCTCCTGCTGCAGCTCGGTCTGCGAAAGTTCGGCGCGATAGCTGGTATGTGCTCGTTCGGCCGTCATGACATTCGAATTGGTGACCAGGCCTTTTTCCCGCAATGACCGGGCAGACTGCAGTTCCTCGAGTTGAATGTCCGCGGTCTTTTCTCGTTCCTTTCGAGTGGCAGCGACCATATCCGCTTCCTTCCTGGCCCGCTCCAACGAGACATCAAGGTAGGAAATGTCGTCCCGATATGCGGCGAGGCGGGCGTCCAACTGCGCCTGTTCAGACGCTACGATGTCGTCAATCAAGTGTCCGCCAAACTCGACAGGCGGATCGGGCGGAGCAACGAAAGATTTGTCCTGGCGGCTTTCCGCCTGGAGCCGGGCGAGCCGAACCTTTAGGCGATATTCCTCGATCGCCAGACCTGCCCGCGCGCTGCGCAGATCAGCTATTTGCAAGGCCGGCTCCGTGTTTCCCACGGCGGTAGCCCGAAAGCCACCTGCTATAGCCAGTGCATGACGAACCGTTATTCCGGGTTGAAACGGGTACGATCCGGGATGAGCCACCGTTCCGGAAATAAAGAATGGCCGGTACTGACCGATCTCCACTTTCACGAAAGGATCGAGGATGAGCTTCTGCTCCTGAAATGCACGCTGAATGGCCTTCGAAAGGACAACGCTGGTGAGGCCGCGCGCCTGAACATCGCCCAACATGGGAAGCGATATCGAACCGCGATCATCGACCACGACTTCCAGCGGATAGGATGGCTCGCCAATCACGGATACACGCAGGACGTCACCGGTGTCGAACGTATAGCCGTCCGCACGGGATGCATCTGCGGTGAGCAGAACAATGGCAATGGCCAGACCGCCAATCATTGCGAGCGTGCGGCTGGCCGGAAAAAGCCGTCGGACCCAATCCTCCATTAGCGAAGGCCCGGAAGGAAAGTGCTGGTCTGCACGCAAACGCATCGTCGTACTCCGTTGTCTTGCCTGCGGTCAGGACCAATCGACATTCGTCGGACGGAGCGTGACAGCAAGGTAGGGTTCGAGCAGTAAGCCTTGAAAATCCGGACTCCGTCGAAGGAGAAAAGGGATCAAAATCCGGGCAGTCCTAAAGGTTGCTTGGCGAGGCCGTCGCGAATTCGCGGGTCGTTTGGCCTTCCTGCTGAAAGGGTTGACTCGAGAGCGGATTGATAGATCAGCTCGACCCTATCGCACATTGTATCCAACCCCCAGGATGCCAGGTCGGTGAGTTTCGCGCTCTCAGCCAATCGAGCGCGGTAGTGTTCATTTTGGAGAAGGTCGGCGATCGCCGCCGCCGCGGCGCCAACGTCTTCTGCCGGCGTCACAATTCCATTCACGCCATGCTTTACAACCTCTTCCACTCCCGGCAGATGCGAGACCACACTGGCTCGACCGCCCGCCAGGTACTGCATCATGACGCGAGGCAGTCCTTCTCGCATCGAGGTCAGCACACACACGTCCGCCAGACTGATCAGTCGCTCGGGCTCGCTATGGTAGCCGATCATGCGAACGTTGTTTGCGTACGGGGATCGTGCAATCGCCGACTCAATAGCGGATCGCGCCGGCCCCTCGCCGGCCAAGAGCAGCCGCACGTTCGGAACTCGGTCGACGACCTGCCCAAATGCTTCAATGAACTCTATATGGCGTTTTCGCGGTTCCAGCGCGGCCAGCATCAGGATCACCGGTGGCTTAGGCTCTCCGACAGCCGTCCCCAGGAGCAGATGCGATTGCTGTGGCCATTGCGCGTTCGCGAAGCGCTTCAGATCGAAGCCGGAGTGGACGACGTGGTGCTGATCGGCGCTACCCAAATGATTGGCGATGCAAATGTCACGCATAGCCTGGCTGACATCGATGAAAGCCTGTGTACACTTCGCGGCCAAGCGTTCGGCAGCCAGGTACATCAGCCTCTGCGCATTGCCCACATGCACGAAGGGCAAAATGTGCACGCCATGTATGATGCAGGGGATATTGGCTTCCCTTGCAGCGAGGCGGCCGACGATGCCGGCCTTGCTTTGATGGGTGTGCACGATGTCAGGCCGCCAGTCGCGCATAAGGCGCGTGAGTTGGCCAAATGCAGAAATGTCACGGGATGGCGAAATCGAGTTGATGAGCCGCTCAAGAGTCTCAACCCGAACGGCTTCGGCAACTGACATCCGCAAATTCGGATCGTACTCCTCGCCGTGAACCAAACGCACTTCGTGGCCGTGCCGCGCCTGAGCGAGACAGCAGGCCAATGTGTTCTCTTCGGAACCTCCCCGAAGAAGTCGGGTGAGCACATGGAGGATTTTCATTTGCCAATACCTTAGGGGACATGAAATCCAGGGCGGCGCATTCGAGCGCAAAATCGAATTTCACGCGGCCGCATCGACGTCCGACAGCGACCGCGGCGCCGGCACTTCTGCGCTGTTCGCCGCTGGCCGGTCATGCTTGAACTGTTCGGCGCCGGGCAAGGCATGGAGCCAGGTCTCGCGTCTTGAGGTCCACAATTCATATTCGGGCACGAGATCGGTCGGCACGACGTCGAGGCTGCCGATCATCACCTCAGCCTCATTGTCGTCGACCCGGGCGACGCGGCCGCCGCAGGTCTGGCAGAAGCTGCGCGTGCCGTAGGAGCTGACGAGGCCCGTCTTTTCGAAGGCCTCGCGCGGCCAGATGGCAAATGCCGAATAGGTCGAGCCGCCGGCCTTGCGGCAATCCTTGCAATGGCAAAGACCAATGCGGAGCGGCGGACCGCGGACCGAGAACTGCACGCCGCCGCACAGGCAACTGCCGGTCCTGCGTATGGTTTCGGACATGGCAACCTCCGTCATTGCGTGCTGTTGTGGGCCGGATGGGACAGGTGCTCGCCCCGAAACGGAGCCATATTCACTCGTTCAAGTCAGAGCCCCGTGCCGATCGTGGGATGAAACAGGCTCTATCGGCGCGCCGCTATCGAGCGCGAGCGTTCGGCGGCTTTCCCACGCCTCGCAGGGAACACCTGTCGTTTCGCGATGGCGGAAGGCCGCGCATCGGGGTCTGTTTGGATACTGGCCGATGAGCTGCCCGCCCTGCCTCTCACAAAGACAGCCAGATATGCCTGAACAGTTCCCGTCCGACCGCCTCGATGCCAGCGCTTGCGTCAACGGTTCGGATGTTCTTATCCTTGGCTCGCAACTCCGCCATCAGCGATAGCCGCGCGTCGAAGGCTTCTTTCCTGATTTCTCCCGGCTTTCGCTGCTCGGAGACGGCAAAATCTGAAACCAGGTGCAAAGTGAGGTGTGGCCGGCATTGTGCCATCTTTTGATAGAGCCTTTGCTCGAGGCGAGCGAGAACTGACAGGCCTGGGACGGAGAAGAGGTGCGGTGGGATGGTCGGCCCGTCCAGATATCCGGTACACAGCGCCTGCGGCCACCTGTCACAAATGACGATCAGGCCGCGCGTAGCCCATCGATGCGCACGTTTCACGACAGCGTATCGCTCAAACGCGATCAAAACTGCCCAGAATGCCAGCGCGGTAGCGGCGAGTCCTCCCTTCGACCAATTTCGGCTGACGGAGCTGTTGCCACCATCGTGCTGGGCCAACGACTTTAGGCGGCGTCTGTAGGGAAAAACCAGAGTCTGCAACGCCTTGCGGAGCCACCACCCATTGCCGTCTCCGATTCCGACATAGGCTTGCGCACACCCGAATTTCCATCGAAATATCCGTGTCAGCCGATCAGCTTGAGTGCTCTTTCCCATGCCATCAGGACCGACGAGCGCCACTACAAAGCCACCAGCCGCAGGCCGTCTCTTTGGTGGGAATGTGCCGGGCATCAGGCGCTGAAGGGCCCTCAACGCCAGATATGAGGTCTTGCGGGCCAGGTGAACAACGGCATCGGCGATCCCGTAACCTCCTGCAAAACCGCAGGCTTCACGGATTGAACGCCGGAGCCTGGCAAGATCCCTGCGGTTTGCCATCAAACCGTCGACGCTTTGCAGAAACCTGCAGCTCGTCAATCTGCTGCCGCCAAGCGTGTATTCCGCGACATCCAGGCCTTGCTGGCCTGACGGCAGTGGCGGGCGCGCAAACTGGTCCCTCCAATCACCACCAACGGTGATCCACTGTCGCCAAGGCAATGCCCAGGTCCGGAAGGCGAAGCGGGCAATGGCTATTCGAATCTCGTCCTCGGGGGAGACGACCGGAATAGACACCCCATCCACACAAATTGACTCCCATCGTGTAATCGCCGCATAGTCGAATACCGGATATCGCTTGCGGAATTCCCAGCCGACACGGATCCCGATATGCATGTCGAGATGGAGATAGCGGCCATTTGGAAAGTCAGGCAGGAACCAGTCCTCCCGGCCGGCACAGACATTGTCGTAGCAAGACAGGCTGACGCCGCGACGACCGTGCAGCTTGCTCACGATCGAACAGAAGACCGGGTAGTCGTGCTTGTCCAAAAGGAGATCCAGATCGTCGCGGCCCGCAAGTCCGCTTTGCAGGGACGCGAGATCCTGAATTATTCCGTACTTCAGGCCGCTCTCATTGAATGCTCGAAACAGTTCGCTGGCGATCGGTAGGGCCGGAACTGTTTCGAGGGGCAGCAAGGCGGCGCTTGCGTCGGTTTGAGAAACACCGACATCTGCTTTGTTGATCGACGGGCTCGCCCCAACCGCCCTGGCTGGCGCTGGAACGTTCACCCCGGGCGTCAACGCTTCGACCACCATGCTTGCCTTGGCTTTTGGAACCCAGCGCCGATATTGTTGCGGCTGCAGGCCGTCCCTAGGCTCTCCAGGATCCGCCGGACAGTAGCTTCCGGGTTTGGATTTACGTGAAGGTTGCAAGGGGTTCCCCTGGTTGATCGCGTCGAGCGTCATTCGCTCATCGTCGCCGGTCATCGTATCGGCAGCCTATTGGCCCTGATTTCGTTGAGACGCAGCCCCCGATGTTTTCGATGCCGGGCTGCAGCCTCGGACGTCGCCTTGCAAGCTGCCGCATCGAGGGTGAATTGGGTGGCCAACTCATCCTTCCTTCGCCGGATAGTTTCGGCATCGTCCGAGCAAAAAATATTATACGAGAAATAACGGATAGAATTCAGGATATAATCGAAAGTTTATCTCGGTCGATCGTGACTTGAATAGAACGGTTCATTATATCAAGAAGAATTTTTACCGCTCCAGCACTTCCGACATGATCAAGAACGCCAAGCTGTTCCGAAAACGGCCCGTCTATGACTCTAATTCTTTGACCTGGCCTCAATAAGATATCGGGGTGCAAAATTCCGTCCTCGTCGGTTGCGGCTATCAAGGACTCGATCACACCGTATGGTGCCGGGACCGGCATTCCTTTGCTCATGACAAGTTTTCGCACGCCGACGGTTGAGTTGATCGGGTACCAACTCTGCTGAGCAGCCAGCGAGACGAACAGATAGCAGTCGAAATACGCACTTGCGACGTTTCTGACAATGCGAGCGTGGCGAACGGTTCGCCTTCGCTTGGGCAGGTATGTTCGGAAGTTCTGCGATAGCAGGTGCCGCTCCGCCAAGCTCTCGGAATGTTGGTGCGTCTGGATCACGTACCAACGCGTAAGGTCCCCGCCGTAAGTTTTTCCTACCGGGAAGCGATCCTGGTATAATTCAGCGTGCTGCATGGCGAAATATTTCTCTAGTTGAGATAGTAACTGTCAGAAACACTACTTTCGATGGACGTGTAGCGGCCATATTTTGGCAACTTTGGTTCGTCCACCATTGTCAAGGCGATGCCGGCAATCTTCGACCGACCGCCAAGGTGGCGAATCCCTTCTGCAACGGCCTCGCGCGAAGTTTCGCGCCACTTCACGACAAAGAGGACCTTGTCGACATACCGCGCCAGGATCGTGGCGTCGGCCGCGGCTCCAACAGGTGGTGCGTCAATGATCACCGTGTCGAACTTTCCGCGAAGCTCTTCGAAAACCGAGCGCATCCGCGCCGAAGCAAGAAGGGCAGGCGGGTTCCGGGTCCTTGCGCCGGCAGGGAGTAGGGATATCCCCGAGCGTTCGTCCCGATGAATTGCGTTTGCTGCCTTCACCGGCAATGTCAGAAGGTCGACCAGCCCGACCTTGTCCACCATGCCGAAGAAGGCCGTGGTGGCCGAAAGCCGCAAGTCCGCATCGACGACCAGAACCCGTTCGCCGTCGGCCGCTGCGGAGCAGGCCAAGCTCAATACCAAGGTTGTCTTTCCTTCGCCGGGCATCGCCGATGTCACCAGCATAAGGCGCGGCAAGCGGGCCTGTTCGGGCGTCGCATCGATGCCCAGGCGGAGCCGCCGCACGGCTTCGCTAAACCTGGATAGTGGTCTGCGCTCGAGATAGGCCACAGGTTGGGCTTGGGAATGGGCGTCTCTCGACCAGCCCGCCATCCGTGGGATGGATGCAAGAACCGGAACGGACAGCTCTTCCTCTATCTGCTTCTTTGCCATGAAGCCGGAAGCGAAAAGTTCACGAAGAACGGCCCCTGCCCCCCCGACGAAGAAGCCGAGCACAAGTCCCAACGCCGCGAATAGAGGCCTGTTCGGAAAGCTTGGCGAACCCGGAACAACCGCATCGGTTATCACGCGTACGCCGCTGTTCAGCAGGGTAGACTTCTCCTCGGTGAGCTTGGCGCGTGAAAGGAATGTCTCAAACAGCTCCTTGTTCGCGGCGGCAATCCTTTCCAGGTCGCGCAACTGCACGCCAACCTGACCTTCGACTTCGGATCGGTTGGATACCGAATTCAAGGCTCGGCTGAGAGAAGCTTCCCGGGCCTCGGCAGCGTCCACTTCATTCTTCAGATTGCCGATGAGACGCTGGACTTCGGCGGTAATCTGCCCCTCGATGTCGCGGCGCTCGGCTTGCGCCGCCAGGACATCCGGATGCCGATCGCCGTATTTCAATTTGAGGTCGGCTTCCCGCCGTGTCACTCCAGCGATCTGGGCCCGAAGCGCGCTGATAACTACGGACTGCAAGACGTCCGGCATCGACTGGATGTCGCCTCCGCTGGTCAGCAATTTGTCAACTTGTTGATATTGCGCCCGTTTCTCCGACAATTCGGCGCGTGCAGTAATTAATGCGACATTCAATTCAGACAGCTGCTGGTCAGTCAAACTGCCTGCTGGCGTCGCCAATAGATTGTGATCGATCCGAAACTTCTGGACGGCTTGTTCCGAAAGGCTCAATTCCGCTCGCAGAGATGTGGCCCGCTCACTGAGCCATGTGGACGCTTTCTTGGCCCCTTCGTAGCGGGACCTTACTCGATCAGCGAGGTAGGCCTGGGAGATTGCGTTCGCCAGCGATGCTGCTTTCCCCGGGTCATAGGCGGTCACCGAGATCTCGATAACATCCGCCAATCCAACGCGCGAAACTCCAAGGGCGTTCTGTAGCCATATTAATGCCCCCGGTCCGATCTTTGGGTCTTCCGTCAGCTTTTCACTGTCGACCACCTTCTGAAGGAGCGAGGTGGATCTCAGGACCGCAATCTGACTTTCGATAAATGTTGAATTGTCGGCAAAATCAGAATTCGAATAATCCTGCGGAGTCATATAGTCTATCGGGGCGTCAAGTAACACTTGTGCGACGCCCGTGTAGGATGGTGGAAGGAGATAGGCGGCGGCGACAAATGCGGCGAAGGTGAGCGCAGCAATGCTGCACACCAGCTTCCAGCGGCGGAGAAAGAAATCAAGAATCTCCCGCACGTCGAGCGGCAGTAATTCTCTGGTCATGGTCGGACTGTCAATTGAACTTGCCATTTCCGAATCCTTGCAATCAACAGCACAACTCCCGCCCCTCCAGCGTCGGCTGAATTTGCTTCACTTCAAAGTAGTTCGGGCAGTTGCGTGTAAGCGCTCAGAGCGCGTGAAATGTAAGGGTTCGCGTCCCGCCATCCGGCATGTGCAGTCGCTCTCTTCCCGCCCACCGAGCGATCGCGTCGCCGGTCAGTTGGAACATAACAGCTTCGCGGATATCCCCGCCATTACCATTATTGAGTAGTAAATCGGCTAAAGGTTGATCTGGTCTACCCGACAAGCCTTCCAGACCTTTAGGATGTCGCCGGGACCATAGATCGCGCTTCCGCAAGGTCTAAGGCGCCGCAGCGTCCAGGGCGCGCAGGAGAGCCTGCACTTCCTGACGACAACAAAGCAGCCGGCCGTGTCTTGCTTGAGGTTGATATGGATATTCTCAGCGAAATCGTTCCGGGGTTTTTAGATTGGGTGATCAACAGACCGGCGGCCATTCTTATGCTGTCCGCAACCTGGCCTTTGATGCTTCCTATGAAGAAAGACAGGTTGCTGGGCTACGGGGCTCCTGCCGTTTTTATTGGGGCTGGTACTTTAATTGTGTTCGGCATCGAAACTCCCGTAGGAGCAGTCATTGTCGTACTTGCCTACAGTTTGCTGGTTTCAGTCGCCCTGTTTTCCACCCGCAGGCGTCTTAGCCAAATCGAGGATCGTCTTGCATCGGTCATATCCGCAATCGATGACCTGGAAGTTGCCGAGGAAAGACGGCAGACTTACAATGCCAGGCGTCCCTCGCGGCTTTACCCGCGCCGAAAACCGGCAGCCAGCACAATGGAGCAAGTCGTTACAGCAGGTGCAACGGAGAGTCCCGGAAGCACGGCGCAGGCGATCCCCAGTCCGCCTTGGCAAGAGTTGCAACCGCCCGATCCGCCAGTGGGATCCGCGCTTCCGGCATCAACGCGACCAGCAGGACCCGACGTGCTTTCTGAAGGGCATCGAACGCGGCTGCTTTCAAGTTGAGCAGCTCTGCTTGGCGAGGGTTTTCAACCAAAGAAGGGACGTGAAAGTAGCCGTGATGGTCCGCCGGGGCGCAGCAGCCAAAGGACAAGTTCGACTGCCGGCGTTGAATGCCGGCAGGCCACGGGAACTTGCTGAAGCCCATCCAGTAAAGTGGGCTGAGAACCTTCTGCATGGTGCAAGTACCCCCAAGGTGGTAGGGTAGCATCCCATGGCGGTAGGCCGCGACGCCATTTGGATGAAAAGATAGGCGGAACGTTTGTGTAATTAATGGGTTGAAGCTGCAGATTGATCGGAGGGACGATCGCGGAGTGGGGTAGTCAAGACAAATGGGCTTATCAAAGCAGGCTCTTGAATTGGAGAGGCGACCCGCGCTTGCCGACGCGAGTTGGGAAAGGACAATCTCAGTATTGCCGGGGGCTTTGCGCCGCCTCTATCCGGCGAACACCACGATTGCACGCGAGCATCAGGCCAAATCCTCCATCCTGGTTATGACTGCGGGTTGGGCGGCATTCGGCAAAACGTTGCGGAATGGCTCGCGTCTCATCGTTGATTTCGCGCTTCCGCACGAAATTGCCTTGATCGAGTTCTCCGGCGAAGGGGGCGAGACGGCAACTGCGCTCTCCGATGTAACCGCGATCGAGCTGACCGGTCCTGTCCATACTTGTTTTTCGCGCTACCCGCAGTCCATTTGCGAGGCTATCCTGCTGGCTGAGGTAAGGCGGTACGCAAGGGTTGCGGAACATCTGGCAGGAGTCAGCAGACGGGGACCTGTCGAACGCACGGCGCATCTTCTTCTCGAACTGGGCTGCCGGGCACATCGATCGCCAACGAGTTATCCGGACCGCTTTGAATGCCCGCTGACCCAAGCCGAGATGGCCGACGCGTTGGGGCTTTCGGCTGTGCATGTAAGTCGCGTGTTGAAGGATTTGCGGGAAAGTGGACTGGCTTCATTCCGCAATGGTGTGGTCGAGTTGCATGACCACGCGGAACTTATAAAAACGGCCGGATTTGATCGGTCTTACATTTCGAGCTGACATCAAGCTTAGTTCTGGTCTCAACCGCAACTGGCGCTTCCTCGCGGGTATGTGCTTCGGTGCCCCGGACTCTCTTGCTAGAGCGGGATGGAGTCGCGAGATTCGCAAATCACCTTTGCTCTGATTCAACATTCATACTGGAGGAGGCCAGTCGGGATGGCAGGATATTCGATGGATTTTCGCGGGCGGGTTGTTGCCGCGGTCAAGATGGAAGGGCTGTCGCGGCGCCGCGACGGCGCGCTTTAGCGTCAGCTACAGCGGGGCCATAGCGTGGCTAATAGCGTGTCGAAGAGACTGGCAGTGCGGCGCCTCGCCAGGTCCGCGGCTACAAACCGAAGAAACTCTCGGGAGTGTGGCCCAACAGCTTGATCGAGCGCTTTCACGACCGGGCTTCACCTTGCGCGGCCTTGTGGCCGAGCTGGTCTGAAGGTCGACTACCGATTGGTATGGGAGTTCGTGCATGCCGAGAAGCTCACTCACAAAAAAGACGCTGATCGCCAACGGACAGGATCGCCCCGATGTCGCACGACGGCGGCTGCAGTGGATGAAATATCGGGGCCGGATCGATCCACGCGACGGGTCTTCATTGATGAGACCTGGACCAAGACCAACAGTCGCCGCTCAGGGGCTGGGCGCTGGCGGCCCAGCGCATCGAGGCCAAAGCGAACGTCGCCGCTAACCAAAGCGTAGGCAAAATGGCCGGTGCGGCGGGCAGCCCTCCGGGGACGTGAGGACCGCACCGGCCACTGCGGCGGGCTTAAGTACGCACCCGCACCGGTCAATTTACAGGGGACATTAGGTAATGCGCAATTAATCCTATCGGTGGTGCCAGTGTAGCGCCGATGTCAGGATTGTTCGGTCGTTGGCCGGTAAGGGAAAAATGCGCTCTTAAGCAACGGCTGTCACTTGAAGTTGGTTTTCGTCTTCCGCTTCGCCGATACCTTCTTGATTTAACCGGCCTTGCTGGCGAGACCACTTTGTCTTTGCTATCGCCGGTTCGTGGCGGCTTTTGGCGAGCCGGAGCTTTTCGAGAACCAGATCGTCCTGATGTTACTCGCTATCTAGTTCTTTTGCCTTCTAAGTTCATCCAAGTAGTGGAATGGACCGAACGTCATAGGAGGTTGTAGCGTTCTTTTTTTGGACGCGATGGCTCGGGGATGTCGTATGACGATATTATTAGAAATCAAAGATTTATTGGAGGTCACGGCGTACCGGCTAACCATCAGGACGCTCGACCACGCCTATAACATCGACCTGACAAATGCTTGCACGCCTGCGGAGCGGGAAAAGGCCGAGTACCGACATTATTGGGAAACGTTATTATATTATGAACAGATTGCGGAGATAAAAACCCGGCGACTGATCCGGAAGGCGGAGCGTCTTAATCTCCCGGTTGGCTACGCGGACGACAACAGTCCAATGTGGAGAAAATCGTCTCAGCTTGACAGCTGGATACTGACGCCACTTGGTTGCTCTGAAGTCCAAAATATGATCCGTCAAGAATGCAAAGACCGCCGAGAGCGCGCCACGACCTGGACAAGCGTGATCATCGGCCCACTCGGCCGGCTAGTATCTGGTTGGCTGGTTGCGCGCGAGCACTAGTCGCGCACGCTTCTTAGCCGACGTCCACCCTCGGTCCGGATAATCGCCTTCGGTTGCGAATTGGAACTCGCCAGGTCTCCCCTTTGGGAGCGCCTGGTCGAAGTCTATCCCAAGCCGATTTCCAAAGAGTCGTAACCTCTGTGCAGAGCTACTAGATCGGCGCTATCCGTCGCTATTTTTGATCGCTGTTAGTGGCAACTGGAACACCAGCGGTAACGCGCTCGCGCTTCGTAGTGCCATGTGCGATCGCATGGGCGATCAAATGATGTACACGTCATGATAGGTCAGGGCCGCCCCGGCTTGTAGGTGGGCGATTTCCACCTGAGGGGCCGATCTCGAGCCATCGGGGTCATAGTACAGGATGCCCGTGGTCCGGTCGTAGAGCAGGTAGTCGTTATGGCTGGTGGCGTGTTCGCGCAACTCGAAATACGACGAGTTCACCTGCGTCGGGCTGGACAAGGAACCGGGGCCGAGGCTGGTGAAGACGGCATTGTCGAGATAGAGCGCGTCGTCCGCTGCGTGGAAGTCCGGGAGCCTATCGACATTGCCAGGGCCATAGGCCGTGTCAAACACGAAGGTGTCCTTGCCGGCGCCTCCGTGGAGCACGTCGTTGCCACCTCGGCCCCACAGTATGTCGTTACCAGCCAGGGCATCATAGTTATCGGCCGCGCCAGTGCCGACAAAAGTGTCGTTCCCGGTAGTTCCCTTGGTCGGGTCGGTCGGCGGTGTCGGTGGCTGGTCGATCCCGTCATGGGCCGCATGCCAGACCGCCTTGGCATTGGCCCAGTAATCGCGGGCCGCCTGGCCTTGAAGGACCGTCCAGCCGGCGGGCGGCATTGGATAATCGGACGGCAGCGGCGTGTCAGAGAGGTTGAGGTAGTAATTGCCGTGCGACTCGACCGTCTTGTCCCAGGCGTGCTGCAGCCGCCCCATGCCGTTGTGGTGCACGTCGGTGATCGCCACCACGCAGTCGATGAAGTGCAGGCTTGGCGAGATATCGTTAGCGCCTGTGCCGTTGTCGAGTTTGAACGGCGAGCCGTGGGTCATCTCGCCTTTGCGAAGGTATTCTTTCATGCCCAGAAGCATGCCATCCATGATGACCGTGTTGTTATGCCCATTCACTTCACCGTCACCAAGGCTCACTCCGGAAAACACGTTGTCAAACAGGGAATCCTTGATCGTGCCACTGATGACGTCATCGTCCTCGACCGCGTCGTCTCGGGAGTAGCCGACATAGCTGTCCTCGATGACGAAGTGGCCAGTGCCGCCGACACGAATGCCATCCCAGGGCTGGGTAACCGTCCAATCGTCGATGACAAAGTTGTGGGCTGAATTTATACGGACTGCGGCGGAGTTGACGTAAATGTTCTCCCAGTCGCCGGTTTGGGAGACGGTGCCGTTGATCGTGCCGCCAAAAACCAGGAGGTTGTCGCCGGGGTCGACGATCGAGAAGGGATAGCGGTTGATGGGGCTTCCCTGATTGGCGACGATCCACGAGGCGTCGGTGGCATCGATAGTGGTGTCGGCGGGCAGGCCGGATGCCTTATACTGGGTGTAGCCATAATCGCCGCTTAAGACAATGGTACTTGCCTGGGCCATGGTTGGCCACCTTTCACACCCCCGCCCTTTCCGCCAAGTGCCTGAAGCCGGAAAGGCCTCCATTCATCAGAACGCCCGTCAGCGGTATCGTGCAAATCACAAAATGTAACAGGTCCCCCACGGTTGGCTCGTGCCGGAGAGGCGTCTGAAACCCGCCCCGGTCACGTTGCTCGAATGGTTGCGCTACAACGTCGAGTAGGCGACGGCTTGCCCCAGCGAAAGGCTAACACTGGTGACATCCCAGTTGTCACGCGATCGCGGAAGCCAACCGGCCATGCCAGCAGACTGTTAGGCCCGCGGCACCTGCATCAGGATGACGGTCCCGACGAAAGCAGAGTAGAGGGCTAGGTTCAATCAACCAGCGGGTGGTTCTGCTCGTCGTCGCCCGGCTCGGGCTGGCGTGATTGAGGATCGATCGCCCGAGCGCATCTCGATCACGCGATACCGCCTGCAGTCCGGCATGTCAGCGATCAATGACCTAATAGGGACAAAGACAATCGAGTGGGAGTGAACAGTTGAGGACATCAGCTAGCCATTAAAGCTGCGCCCATCCGCTTGGAATTCGACACGATCCACGCGCGCAGTTCCGGGCCGAAGGGCTTTTCCAGAGCTGCACGGTCCCAGGCAAGGAAATAGGCCTGAGACAATTTGAGCCGTTGATTGAAAGGTACGATGAGGCGGCCGGATGCGATATCCTCGGCGGCCATTGATAGCTGCGCCAGCACAACGCCTCTTCCATTCGTCGCGGCATCGATAGCGGCGCTCGACAAGGAGAAGGCGACTTCACCTGAAGCCTTTTGGTACATCGCTCCGATGCTTGCTGCCCATTCCGTCCAACTGGGCGGTGAGCGGTGGTCGCGAGCCCATTCGATGCTGAGGAGTGGCAGGTCGAGAATGTCGGCGGGTTTGCGCACCGGGTGCCTTGCCAGCAGCGCCGGTGAGCATGCCGGCACCACCCAATCCGTGAACAGTTCGATATAGTGGTTGAAATCGCGATACTTCTCGCCGTACGAAATGCGGAAGTCGACCCCTTCAGTATCCAATCGGGGTTCCGTCTCCGCGCCGACCAGACGTACCGTCGCGCCCGGGTGTGCAATCTGCCAATCCAGCAATTGCGGGCCGATCCATTTGCTGGCCAGCGATGGCAGGCAGGAGATTGTCAGCGTGTTCGCGGACTGGGCGCGATCGATGATGTCTTGAGCCGCACGAATCTGGTCGAATCCGAGGGAAACCGCCGCGTGATACACACGCCCCAGCGCTGTGAGGGCGACGCTTCTGCCGCGCCGTTCCAGCAGCCTGACCTCGAGGGCCTCTTCCGCTTTGCGTATCTGCTGGCTGACCGCGCCAACGGAGACGCCAAGCTCGGTCGCGGCCGCCGTCATACTGCCGCGTCTGCCGAAGGCCTCGAAGGCCTGTATCGCACGCAGCGGCGGCGTCTTGTTCACCTGGGCAAGGATCCTGGGGTCAGCTTGATTTAGTTTTTCTAAAATAGAACGCAGATGCAAGCCCTATGTCGTCCAGGATCCGCAAGATATTCGTTTGGGGGTTCACAAGCTGGGGAGGACGCCATGTTTCTTCGAAACTGCTGGTACGTTGCCGCGTGGGACCATGAGGTCGCCGACCGGCTGGTGCCGACCCGGATTCTTGGCGAGGATATCGTCCTCTACCGCCGGACCGATGGCGTGGTAGCGGCGCTCGAAGACGCCTGTCCGCATCGCAAGCTGCCGCTGTCCATGGGTCGCATAAAGGGCGACACGGTCGAGTGCGGCTATCACGGCCTGACCTTCGACAGCACGGGGACCTGCACGCGGGTGCCGGGCGCGGAAAAGATACCCCATGTCGCCTGCGTCCGTTCCTATCCGATTGCCGAGCGCTACGGCTTGCTCTGGATCTGGATGGGCGAGGCGGCAAAGGCCGATCCCGACCTGATTTTCGCTGTCGATCACTGGGGCGACCCGGCATGGGGCGTCAACCGCGGCGAGTCGATGGCGCTCGATTGCAACTATCTCTACATGACCGACAACCTGCTCGATCCCTCGCATGTGTCGTGGGTCCATCAATCCTCCTTCGGCGGTGTCCAGGCCATGGAGGATGCGCCGCTCGAAACCACCGTCGGCGAAGACGGCGTAACGGTGTGGCGCTGGGTGGTCGATGCCGCACCGGCGCCCTTCTATGCCCCCTTCCTCAAATTCTCAGGCAATTGCGACCGCAAGCAGCACTACGAGGTGCGCTACCCGTCCAACGCGATCATCAAGGCGATCTTCGTACCGGCACGCACCGGCGGCGAAGGCAAGCCGCTGCACGAGGACGTGTTCCTCATGGACAGTTACAATTTCATGACGCCTGTCGATGAGAACCAGACGAAATATTACTGGTTCCAGATGCGCAATTTCGCTCCCGACGATCTGGAGGTGTCGCGCCGGTTCGCCACCTCCGTGCGCGGCGCTTTCGACGAGGACCGCACCGTGCTCAACGCGGTGCACAAGGGCATGGCCAACAAGCGCACGCCCAATCTCGATCTCAAGATCGATGTCGGGCCGCTGCGTTTTCGCCGCAACCTGGCCAAGCTGATCGCCAGCGAGAGCCAGCAATTGGCGGCCGCCGAATGAACGCATTCACCGCTCGCGACACCATCGCAAGAAGGGGGTTTCGCGACCTGAGGGTGGTTGCGAAGGTGCGCGAAAGCGCCATCATCACGTCGTTCCACATGGAGCCGGTCAATCCACTGGACTGGCGCGATTTCGAGCCGGGCCAGTTCCTGGTGTTCAAGATACCCGTGCCGCACGCGGGAGGCGAAAAGGGATATGTGCTGCGCAACTATAGCGTCTCCTGTTCTCCGGCCAGCAAGGGTCGCTACCGGATCAGCGTGAAGCGGGAAGCAGCATCCGCGCCTGGCCTGCCTGATGGGATAAGCTCATGCTTCCTGCATGACCGGATCGACGTCGGTGACGTCCTTCAGGCCGAAGGGCCGCGCGGCGAGTTCGTGCTCGACAAGGCGAGCAGCCGTCCAGTGGTGCTGCTCAGCGGCGGCGTTGGGCTGACGCCGATGGTGTCGATGCTGCATGCGCTTGCTTCGATGCCGGACCGCCGTGCCCTCTTCGTCCACGCTTGCGAGAATGGCGACGTACATGCCTTGAGCGACGAGGTGAGCGGCCTTGTCGCGACACGGCCCGGCCTGACCGCCCACTACTGCTATCGGTCTCCGTCCGAACGCGACAAAGCCAAGCAGCACTTCCACAGCGAAGGCATGATTTCGCGGGACGTGCTGCAACGCCTGCTGCCGATCGACGACTATGATTTCTATCTCTGTGGTCCGCCGCCGTTCATGCAGGCGATTTACGCCATGTTGCGAGCGCTTGGCGTTCCAAAGCACCGCATTGCCTACGAATTTTTCGGTCCGTCGACGGTGCTTGAGCCTGATGCATTTCGGACCTCGGCGGTTGTTGCGCAGCCGGCAAGGATCGTGCCGACAGACGAGGCGACGACCGTGGAGTTCCGAAAATCGGGACTCAAGGCCATCTGGGACGGCTCCGCCGCTTCGCTGCTCGACTTTGCCGAGGATCACGGTCTGAAACCGGAATTCAGCTGCCGGTCCGGCATCTGTGGCACATGCAAGTCGCGGCTGGTCTCGGGTGACGTCGCCTATTTCGAAGAACCGCTGGACGAGCTTGGGGCAGGCGAAGTGCTGCTGTGCTGCTCCAGGCCGAGCGGATCAATCGTCCTGGATATTTGACAAGATCGCGATGCCGCGTATGGGCGCGGGGAAACGGAAGTCGGAATTTGGAACAGTCGGTCAAACCAGTGTCGAGCCTGCCGCTCAATCCGCATATCGCCGCCTTGCCGCCCTACAATGCCGGCATGAACATCGCGATGGCGCGGGCGCTGAGTGGCCGCCAAGACATCGCCCGGCTGGCCAGCAATGAGAACCCGGACGGCTGTTCTCCCGCCGTCATGGCCGCATTGGCTTCGTCATCGTTCGAACCATGGCGCTATGCCGATCCGGCTTGCACGGCGCTGCGGGCAGTGCTTGGCGAAAGACTGGCGGTCGATCCCGGCCTGATCGTTGCCGGCAACGGCTCCGAGGAGATGATCGCCGCCATCTCGCGCGCCGTCCTGGTGCCGGGCGCCTCCGTCGTCACCACGGTGCCGAGCTTCGGCCTGCATGAGATAGAGCCGCTGGCAGTGGGGGCTGATGTCGTCAAGGTTGCGATGACGCCTGGAATGGGCTTCGACCTTGCCGCGCTGGAAACGGCGATCGCCGCCAGGCCACGGATCGTTTTCATATCCTCGCCATGGAACCCGGTCGGACCCGGTCTCGACCATTCCGGCTTGCAACGGCTGATCGGCGCCGTGCGGCCCGGCACCCTTCTTGTCCTCGACGAAGCCTATTTCGAATTTGCCGATCCAGGTGCGCCGGACGGCATCGAGGTTCTGCGCGGTCACGGCATCGACCATGTGGTGCTGCGGACGTTTTCGAAGGCGTATGGGCTGGCGGGGCTGCGCGTCGGCTATGCCGTCTGTTCGAGCCTCGAACTGGCACGGGTGATCGCCGCTGCCAAGACGCCATTCAACGTCAACGCAGCGGCACAGACCGCCGCGATCGCGGCACTCGCCGACGAAAGCTGGATGAAGGCGTCGGCGAGCCGGGTCAGGGCCGAGCGCGTGCGCACAGCCACCGCTCTTGTTGGCCTTGGTTTCCGGGTTGCGCCGTCGCAGACAAACTTCCTGTTCTTCGACTGCAAGGGTGATAGTTCGAGCCTCGCCGCCGATCTTCTGAAGCAGGGGATTATCGTCAAGGCGTGGCGAGAAGCCGGCTACGAACGCTATCTGCGTGCCACCATCGGCTTGCCGGCGGACAATGACCGGCTGATTGCGGCACTTCAGGAATTGGTGGGACGATGAGCGGCCTCGCGCCCCAAGGGCAAACGAACTGGATCGACCAGGCGGTGCCGTTGTCGTTTGTCGACGCGCTCCGCGATGTCGTCGGCGCTTCGAATGTGCGCACCGGAGAGGATACCGAGGCGATCGACCTTGGCTCGAATGGCGCGAATTGTGGCGCCGGCATCGTCGTTGCGCCTTTATCGACCGGTGAAGTCGCGGCGGTGGCGCGCATCTGTCACCAGAACGGGATCGCGATCGTGCCGCAAGGTGGAAAGACCGGCCTGGTCGGCGGCAGTGTTTCGCGGCCAGGCGAGATCGTCCTTTCGATGACGCGCATGAACCGCATCGAGCGGCTTGATCCTGTCGAGCGGGTGGCCGTCGTCGACGCCGGCGTTACTCTTGAAGCGCTGCAAGAGGCCGCGCGCGAACACCGGCTGGAACCGGGCATCGATCTTGCCGCGCGCGGCTCGGCAACGATCGGCGGCATGGTGTCCACCAATGCGGGCGGCGTGATGGCCTTTCGCAACGGCGTGATGCGCCACCGCGTGCTTGGCCTCGAGGCCGTTCTGGCCGACGGATCGGTCTATTCCGATCTCACCCGGGTGGTGAAGAATTCGGCCGGCTATGATCTGAAACATCTCTTCATCGGCGCCGAGGGCACGCTCGGCATCGTCACCCGCGTGGTCGTCAAGCTCGACCCTTCGCCGCTAGCCAGCGCCACCGCGCTTTTCGGGCTGCCATCGGTCGAGGCTGCTCTGCGGACCATTCGCCTGGCTCTTGAATCGGAGGCCGGGCATCTGCGCGCGGCCGAGGCGATGTGGACCTCGTATTTCAGTCTGGCCGCCGCCGCGCATGGATGGTCCGAACCAGGCGTGCCGCTCGACCAGCCGCTGTTCTTGCTGCTGTCGCTTGGCGGCGCGCGCGAAGAGGCGCTGCGCGAGGATTTCGAGCGGATTTATTCGGAAGTAATGGAGCGCTATCCCGAAGCGACCGGCATCATCGCCGGCTCGCGGCGGCAAGAGGACGACCTGTGGCGGCTGCGCGAGGACACCAGCGTGCTCTATCGCGCCCATCCCGATGCGCCTTCTTTCGACGTGTCGGTGCCATTGTCGGAAATTCCAGCATATCTCGACAGAATCCTGCCTAAGCTCGCTGCGATCGAACCCGGTCTGGCGCCCTATATCTTCGGACATCTGGCCGATGGGAACCTGCACATCATCCTCAACCGCCGGGGTCCGCTGGCGCCCGAAATTGCCGAGCGTGTCGAGCGTGTCCTGTATCAACAGCTCCGGGAGATTGGCGGTTCCTTTTCCGCCGAGCACGGTGTTGGGTCGAAGCGCATCCATTCCCTGCTGGCGACAGCCGACCCGACGAAGCTCGCCGTGATGGAGCGGGTGAAACGAGTGCTGGACGATCAGTCGATCATGAACCCCGACAAGGTGCTTCCCCGCGATGCCTGGTTCGTTCGGTCTTCCAGGCCATCTCATTCCGGCAGCTTTAAGAACGTGAGCAACCTCACCGATGAGTAACCCCATGCCGGAATCACAGGGAATGAACGGATTGACCGCCAGCCGTCCATTGGGATCGACGAAGCGCCATGACGAGCCGGCCCCGGCCTATGCCTCTGATTTCGGCGCCTTGCGCCAGGAATTTCGCCAAGCGGCCGAGCGGGCGGGCGCGGAGCTGTCTGAATATGTTCATCCGCTGAACGGGCCCGATGGCGGGCCGCTGGCGACGGATGTGGCACTGCTTGGCCGTCGCGACGCGCGCAAGCTGATCGTGGTCATTTCCGGCACGCATGGTGTCGAGGGGCCGTTCGGCTCGACCTGCCAGACCGCCTGGCTCGGCCAGAAGAACCTGCGGCGCTTGCCTGACGACATGGCGATCCTTGCCATCCACCTCATCAATCCCTGGGGCACGGCGTGGTCGCGGCGCGTCAACGAAGACAATGTCGACCTCAACCGCAATTTCATCGACTGGTCGGCCGGCGCTCCGGTCAACAATGGCTATGCCGGCCTTCACGACGCCGTGGCATACCGCGAATGGGCAGGGCCGGACCGCATAGCGGCCGACGAGAAACTCGCCGCAGCGCGCAAGAGGCTTGGGCATGCCGGGCTGGCGGCGATCGTCGAGGCCGGCCAGTATGAATTCGCCGACGGGATGTTCTACGGCGGTGGCGGCCCGGTCTGGTCGAACAGGACGCTAAACGAAATCCTGAAGGCTTTTGCCGGCGCGGCGCGCCAGGTCATCGTTTTCGACCTGCATACGGGGGCGGGGCCTTACGGCTATCCGGCTCTGCTTTCGGTGGCGAGTTCCGAGCATGCTGGCCTTGCCTGGGGCAAATCCATCTTCGGGCCGGCGCTCTCGACCGTGCTGACCGGCCCGGGCGCCAAGACCGGCACCGGCATCGCTGCGACTGCGACCGGCTATGTCTCCGACGCCGTCCGCAAGGCAATGCCGGACGCGCGCGTGCTGCCGCTTGTCGTCGAATGCGGCACGCTGGACGGCCCCTCGGTCATGGATGCGGTGCAAGCCGACAACTGGCTGCATCTGTTCGGGAAGCTCGATTCGCCGCTGGGCAAGCGTATCCGGGAGACGCTGCGCTCGGCCTTCATTCCCGATGATCCGGATTGGCAGCGCACTTGCCTGTCCAGCAGCCTGCGCTATTTCGACCGTGCACTGGCCGAGCTACAGACTGTCGAGGTAGCCCAGGACGAGGCCATAAGGCGCGAACAGACGCCGCCAACCGCTCCGGCCGCTGTGGCCGATCCGACGCCTGCTGACGAAGCGAAGATCACGACGCCGGCAGTGCAGATCGACGAGCTTCACAAGAGCTTCGGCTCGCTTCTGGTGTTGAAGGGCGTCAATCTCACCGCCCATGCCGGCGAAGTCATTTCCATGATTGGCTCGTCGGGTTCGGGCAAGAGCACGTTCCTGCGATGCATCAATCTTCTGGAACAGCCGGATGGCGGCAAGGTCGCCATCGACGGCGAACTCATCAAGATGAAGCCGCTGTCGAACGGCCGTCTCGGGCCGGCCGACATGGCGCAGGTCGAACGCATCCGCGCCCGGGTCGGGATGGTGTTCCAGAACTTCAATCTGTGGCCGCACATGACGGTGGTGGAGAACATCATCGAAGCGCCCCGGCATGTGCTGAAGGAGCCTCGCGAGAAGGCCCTCGAACACGCGCATGCCCTGCTGAAGAAGGTCGGGCTCGCCGACAAGCATGCCCACTATCCCGGCCAGTTGTCCGGCGGCCAGCAGCAGCGGGCGGCGATTGCCCGCACGCTGGCGATGCGGCCCAAGGTCATCCTCTTCGACGAGCCGACATCGGCGCTCGACCCCGAGCTGGTCGGCGAGGTGCTACGGGTGATCCGCCAACTGGCGGAGGAAGGCAACACCATGATCCTCGTGACGCATGAGATGCAGTTCGCGCGCGAGGTCTCCCACAAGGTTCTGTTTCTCCACCAGGGAAAGGTGGAGGAAGAGGGTGCGCCGGCGGAGCTGTTCGGCAGCCCGCGCTCGGAGCGTCTGCGCCAATTCCTGGCACGGACACTGTGAAGCAAGCCCTCGAAGCGTTCGGCTCGCACCGGACAACGGCAATGAAGATCAACAAGAAGGGGAACTGATATGAAACTGAAAGTCTTGACGCTGCTCGCCTGTCTGGCGGGAAGCATGGGCAGCGCATGGGCGGCCGAAGGCGAGCTGTCCATTGGTACGGAAGGCGCCTACCCGCCATGGAGCATGTCCGACGCCAACGGCAACGTCACCGGCTTCGACGCCGATGTCGGCGCATTGCTATGCACCAAACTTGGCGTGACCTGCCATTTCGTGGTGCAGGCCTTCGACGGGTTGATCCCGGCGCTGAAGGCCAAGCGCTTCGACGTCATCATCTCGGGCATGTCGATCACCGCCGATCGCAAGAAGGAGATCAACTTCAGCGTCGGCTATGCCGAACTGGCCAACATGTTCGTCGCGGCCAAGGGTTCTGATCTCGCCGCCATCACCGACGTCGACACGCTGCTGAAATCGCTCGATGGCAAGAAGGTCGGCGTGCAGGCTGGCACCACGCACGCGCATTTCCTCGAGAAGCGTGCGCCGAATGCCGACCTGAAAACCTACGACACGCTCGACCAGATGCAGATCGACCTGGCGAGCGGCCGTATCGACACGGCTTTCGCCGATCAATCCGCCTTGCAGGATTTTCTGGACAAGCCGGATGGCAAGAACTTCCAGCTGATAGGTGTTGAGATAAAGAGCACGTTCGACCCGACGCTTGGCGAGGGCATCGGCGTCGGCATCGCGCAGGACAATACGGAGCTCAAGGCCAAGATCGACAAAGCGCTTTGCGAGTTGATCGCCGACGGCTCGGTCGGCAAGGCCAGCCAGAAATGGTTCAAGACGGACATTTCCCGGCCCTGCAAATAACGCCTTGGAATTCTGGCATGCGCCCGGACAGCCGGGCGCATGCGTCTCATTGGCACGACAGACTAGGGCAACTCGGATGGAATTCGGTCTCTGGCAAGTTTGGGAAGCGGGTTGGGTGACCGTCATCCTGCGTGGCGCGGCGATCACAATCCTTGTGGGTTTCGTCAGCATGGCGGCCGGCCTGGTGATCGGCATTGTCTGTGGGCTGATCAAATGGGCCCGGATATTTCCACTTTCGCTGGTAGTCGATGCTTATACGTCGCTTGTGCGTGGCGTGCCCGAACTGCTTATCATCTACCTGCTGTTTTTCAGTTCGGTTGAATTCGTGACCAGGGTCGTGACAGCCTTCGGCTATGCCGGTGTCGCGGAAAGCGGTTATGCGTTCGTCATCGCGGTCATCGCCATCGGCGCGATCTCCGGGGCCTATTCGACCGAGGTCGTGCGCGGGGCGCTCGGCGCCATCCCCAATGGGCATATCGAGGCAGCTCGAGCGCTCGGGCTGCCGGGCGCACGGATCTTTCGCCGCATCATCGCCCCGCAGATGCTGCGCATCGCCGTTCCCGGCATCAACAATGTCTGGCAGACGACGATCAAGGACACCGCTTTGGTTTCCGTGGTCGGCCTTCAGGAGTTGATGCGCATTTCCTTCATCGGCGCCAACTCCACCCGCCACCCGTTCATCTTCTACCTGATTGCGGCGGTGGTTTATCTCGCCATCACGCTTGTAAGCCAGGCCGGCTTCGACGGGATCGAACGCCTGCTCAGGCTACGGACGAGAAAAGCAGTATGATAGACCTCATCCAGCTTGCGGTTCCCGTTCTGCTCAAGGGCCTGTGGGTCACAGCCGCGCTGACCTTCGTTTCGGTGCTGATCGGCTTCAATCTGGGCCTCGGACTGGCGCTTATGCGGCTGTCGTCGAACTGGCTCCTGTCGGGCTTTGCCAAATATTACAGCAACGTCTTTCGCGGGACCCCGCTGCTGGTGCAGATGTTCCTGTTTTACTACGGGCTTGGCCAGCTTTCGCTGATCAAGGACAACGCGGTTTTGTGGTGGGTGATCAGCGACGGATCGCGTTGCGCCGTCCTGGCACTCGCGCTGAATACGGCTGCCTACACATCCGAGATCCTGCGCGGCGGATTGATGTCGGTTCCGGCCGGTCTCGTCGAGGCGGCCCAGGCATGCGGCATGTCGCGCGTGCTGCGGTTCCGCCGCATCGAGTTCCCGCTCGCCATCCGCCAGGCGCTGCC
Organism: Mesorhizobium sp. M8A.F.Ca.ET.165.01.1.1; assembly: GCF_004792065.1. Lineage (NCBI taxonomy): Bacteria > Pseudomonadati > Pseudomonadota > Alphaproteobacteria > Hyphomicrobiales > Phyllobacteriaceae > Mesorhizobium > Mesorhizobium sp. M8A.F.Ca.ET.165.01.1.1. The sequence continues at coordinate 50,288 of NZ_SRTH01000026.1, forward strand.
AGCGTATGGCAATGAGCTGATCCTTGTGGTGAAGGGCACCAGCCTTGCCTCGACGATCACGGTGCTCGAAATAACCGGCTACGCCAAGCGGCTGATGAGCCAGACCTTCGCGATCTTCGAGATTTTCGCCATTGCTGGCGTGCTCTACCTCGTGATCAATCTGCTGCTGATCGCGATCATCCGATCCATCGAGCGTTCTCTGACCAGGCATGAATCGTCCTCCAGCCAGAAATCGACCGCACTCAAATCGATCTGACGTGGTTTCATGACGGAGTCTACTGCTCACTCCTTGCGATCGGGTCGCCTTCATTAGCCCTTGGCGGGCAAGCATCCCGGATCGCCCACCATAGCTGTGGCGCTGAGGCGCTTTTCTTTCGCAGTGCCCACGATTGGGCCGAGCGTAGGTTATCTCCGCCGGAGGCGGCGGGCGGGCCTCGCCGAGCCGTCACCTGTGCACCAGGCGGTGAACTCGTGCCGCATCTGACTTCGAATATTAACTGTTCCCCAAAGTTGGGCGTTGACGCTTCCTCTCCAGTAGAGTTAATAATCTACTAATATAAGCATCTTCTAAATCTCTTGATCGGAAACCGACGATTTAGGGGATGTAATCGGGGTAGGGAGACGTAGCGCGGCGACCAACGTCGTCGCCGCCGCCATCATGCGATCATCATCCGCTAGCTCCAGCCGGCTCTTCTTGCCCGGCAGGCGCGCTGATGGCGCACTGCACTTCCAACCCAGTTGTGTGCCGATTTTTGGGATCGACGCCCGGACAGGGCGTGGTCGTGCAGGGCTGTCAACAAACAGGCGTAGGGGCGTCTGTCATAGGGAAAAGGGGTTGAAAAATGGCTACTCAGGTCACCGGTGCCGGCGGCACCACGACGTCGTTCTCCAATACACCGCAAGCGAACAATGACGTTTTCAATCTCAACGAGGATACGGTCGTCCTCGCTTCAGGTTCGCAAACCATCATAGTTCTCGATGTGATGGCGAACGATCAGGGTGGAAACGCGAAGTCCCTCTTTTCGGTGGACGATGGGATTTCCGCATCGACGGCCACGAAGCAATACGCCCCCATCGACCTGACGACTCAGGACGTTCAGGCGACCGGCATTTCCGCCTGGGAAAGCATCGGCGGCGGGGTTTCCATCCGCATCAACAACGGCAAGGTCGAGATGGACCTTAGTGGATATCTGGCGGCGCATGGCTTCGCCAGCCTGCAAGCCATGGGTGCGGGCGACCAGATCAACGAGACCTTCACCTATGCGATCAAGCTCGGCAATGGAACGCTGAGTTGGGCCAGCGTGTCGGTCAACATTCAGGGCACCAATGACGGTGCGATTATCACCGCCGCCCCGGGTGCTGACTTGACTGTGGTGGAGGCCGGCGGCGTTGCCAATGGCACGCTGAATGATCCCAACGCGCATGGACAGTTGATCATCACCGACCCCGATGTCGGCCAGGACCATTTCCAGGCTCCCCCAAGCCTTCAGGGCACTTATGGCACCTTCACCTTCAATACGACAACTGGTGTGTGGGCCTATACGCTGAACCAGACCCTTGCCGATCCGTTGACGCAGGGCCAGCATGTCACCGACACTCTGACGGTAAAGTCGGCCGACGGAAGCGCGAGTTACGACATCAAGGTCAATATTACTGGCACCAACGATGCGCCGGTGGCGGTCGCCGATGCCAATGCCGTCAAGGAGGACACCGCGCCCAATCCGGTCAGCGGCAATGTGCTGACCAACGACACCGATGTCGACAGCGGCGACACCCACAGCGTCAGCGCCGTCAACGGCTCGGCTGGCAATGTCGGCAACGATGTCACCGGCACTTATGGCACGCTGCACCTCAACGGCGACGGCACCTACACCTACACCCTCAACAACGCCTTGGCCTCGGTCCAGGCTCTAGCTCAGGGCGCCACCGTCACAGACGTCTTCAGCTACACCAACGCCGACAATCACGGCGGCTCTTCGTCCGCCAACCTGACCATCACCATCACCGGCACCAACGATGCGCCGGTGGCGGTGGCCGATGCGGCGGCGGTGAAGGAAGACACCAACACGCTGGCCGATCCCAATCCGGTCAGCGGCAATGTGCTTTCCAACGACACCGATGTCGACAATGGCGACACGCACAGCGTCAGCGCCGTCAACGGCTCGGCTGGCAATGTCGGCAACGACCTGGTCGGCACCTATGGCACGCTGCATCTCAACAGCGACGGCAGCTACAGCTATACGCTCGACAATGGCCTGGCCTCGGTGCAGCAGCTTGCCGAAGGCGCCACCGTCAC
>NZ_SRTH01000266.1:0-281 GCF_004792065.1 Mesorhizobium sp. M8A.F.Ca.ET.165.01.1.1
GCGTCCTGCTTCTGCGGCTTAAACATCATGATGACGCGGGGGCAACCTTCGACATTGCCGAGACCGCTCTTCATCTGGACGGTGAGCTTGCAGCCCTTGAGCACGTTGTCGCCTTGCGACAGCACCACTTCCTTGCCCGAAAGCACCAGCACCTGGGTCTTCATGTCGAAGGTGCCCTTGTCGCCGGTGGCGATCTGGTCGTTCGATTTGATGTAGACCTTGTTCTCGACCACGAGGTGGTCGATGTTGGCCGCGCCCGTCATCGCCGACGCGAGATCGGA
>NZ_SRTH01000267.1:0-281 GCF_004792065.1 Mesorhizobium sp. M8A.F.Ca.ET.165.01.1.1
GGGCGGCGACATCCTTGTGGTACTGGTCGGCGGTCTTTTCGGTGACTTTCCTGATGGCATCGTTGAGGGACAGTTTTCCCGCCGCGATCTCGTCGCCGCCCTCGGCTGCCTGGAACCGACCTTCGAGCCGCGCGCCACCGAGTTCGTGGCCCCCCGCGCCGACGGCAAGGCCGACATGCTGTCGCTGATTTCGCAATTGATCGAGCGCGGCCATGCCTATGTCGCCGGCGGCGAGGTGCTGTTCGACACCGCCTCGATGCCGGACTATGGCGAATTGTCGA
>NZ_SRTH01000268.1:0-280 GCF_004792065.1 Mesorhizobium sp. M8A.F.Ca.ET.165.01.1.1
TGGTACCCAGACCAGCGTGTGCAGCGGACAGCTTGCGCGCAGCGTTGCGGTGATCTCTTCCCGCAGCGCCAGCCAGTTGGCTCGTTCCATGGGGGGCTCGTTCAAGAGTTCCGGATAAACCCAATCCGCCGGCAGATCGGCGACGACGACGCGCAGCGCCGTCCAGGCCTGCAGCACCTGTTCGCCCGCGGCCTTGTGATCGTTTCGGAAAGCCGCCACAAGCTCGCCTGCGGGATGCATGTCGAGGACGACCGAAAAGCCCAACCCGACAAGATCCCTG
>NZ_SRTH01000269.1:0-280 GCF_004792065.1 Mesorhizobium sp. M8A.F.Ca.ET.165.01.1.1
CTGCAGTATCACTACATTGATGAAAATCCGAACCCCGCGGAGCGGCGCAAGCTTCTCGACGACTCCGGCGATGGAAGCGAATACTCCAGGCTGCACGCCATATACCATCCATTGATGCGCGCGGCGGCTACCACGGTCGGCTTTTTCGATCTCATGATTGCCGATCCCAAATCAGGTCGCCTGATCTATACGGTCGAGAAGGAGGTGGATTTCACCACGTCTCTTCAGTTGGGTCCGTATCGCAGCGCCAACGTCGCGGCTGCCGTCGCCCGCTGCTCGC
>NZ_SRTH01000270.1:0-279 GCF_004792065.1 Mesorhizobium sp. M8A.F.Ca.ET.165.01.1.1
GCAATGTCGGCAACGACCTGGTCGGCACCTATGGCACGCTGCATCTCAACAGCGACGGCAGCTACAGCTATACGCTCGACAATGGCCTGGCCTCGGTGCAGCAGCTTGCCGAAGGCGCCACCGTCACAGACGTCTTCAGCTACACCAACGCCGACAATCACGGCGGCTCTTCGTCCGCCAACCTGACCATCACCATCACCGGCACCAACGATGCGCCGGTGGCGGTGGCCGATGCGGCGGCGGTGAAGGAAGACACCAACACGCTGGCCGATCCCAATC
>NZ_SRTH01000271.1:0-279 GCF_004792065.1 Mesorhizobium sp. M8A.F.Ca.ET.165.01.1.1
GCAATAGGTGCGGATCATCGGCGCCGCCGAAGGCAGCATCGCCGCCACCGCCATCAGGAACCACATCAGGACGAACGCCAACGCCTGCGCGGCAGCCGAGCCTGCGAGCGGAGCCGGCGCAAGGCACAAAGCGAAAAAGCGATCGAGAAATTCCGGCAGCGGCAAACGCGGCAGGTCTTTCAGCAGCGTATCGCCCGGAGCACCGCCGGCAAGCCGGCTTTCGGCACCGCGGATCGCCATGGCAGCGAGGATGAACCAGGCAAGCACGATGCCCGCTCC
>NZ_SRTH01000272.1:0-279 GCF_004792065.1 Mesorhizobium sp. M8A.F.Ca.ET.165.01.1.1
CTTTCGGCACTTGGCTGGCCTGTCTCCAACTATCTGACGGCAGGGGTCGATCCCAAGCCGATGGGCAATGAGAATATGACCGCGGCTCCCTCCGGCGCATTCCGCACCGGCGACGGGCTCATCAACATCGCCGCCAACAAGCAGGAGCAGTTCGTGACGCTGTGCCGGCTGATCGGACGGCCGGAACTGGCATCGGACCCACGCTTGCCAGAGCGTCCTCGATCTCGACCTTGAGCGCCGCGCGGTTCTTCTTGCGCGTCTCGCGCTCGGCAAAGCGTG
>NZ_SRTH01000273.1:0-279 GCF_004792065.1 Mesorhizobium sp. M8A.F.Ca.ET.165.01.1.1
AGGAGCCATAGATCCGCCTCGCAAGGTCGTGAGAGTTGCCGGGCGAGGCCTGGTTGGCGAAGATGGTGCCGCGCGCGCCGCCCGTCCAGCGCACCAGGACATGCGCGTTGTCGTCGAGCCGCCGTCCGGGCACGGCGGTGAAAAGGTCGGCTGAAACCGCCTCGGCCTCGAAGCCGGAAATGAAGCTGGCCAGGTTGAAGGCATGCACGCCGATATCGGCGAGCACCGCCGATTGCCCGGCGCGCACCGGATCGGTGCGCCACTCGGCCTGCTTCTGGC
>NZ_SRTH01000274.1:0-279 GCF_004792065.1 Mesorhizobium sp. M8A.F.Ca.ET.165.01.1.1
CAAGGTTTTTAGGGCACCTGAGGCAAAAACTTCGGCGTCTCTGGCCGCTAACGCTTCAAATTTATTGGGCGCCGTGACAAAAGGCACATCAGTCAATGCAGCTAAGGTTTGCGCGACCTGCTCTGCATAATCGGGGTGAGCGTTTAATCCTGTACCGACTGCCGTACCGCCTAAAGGCAATTCATACAGACCTTGTAGCGCGGCATCTAGACGAATGAGCGCATGATCTAACTGACTGACATAGCCGCTAAACTCTTGTCCTAGCGTCAAAGGGGTGGC
>NZ_SRTH01000275.1:0-279 GCF_004792065.1 Mesorhizobium sp. M8A.F.Ca.ET.165.01.1.1
CTGCTGGAACGTTATCCGGGGCGACCCGGCGATGGCGGCGGCGCGAACTTGCGCGACCGGTCCTCGGTTGGCATGATGGCGAACGCACGCAATTAGGCGAGCCCTCCGCGGCGTGAAAGACGCAATCGCAATTGAAGCGTTCGTCTACCTCGGGGTCTTGGCGCGCCGCCGAACCGTCCCTTCATCTGCAAGCACTGCGGGATAGATCACCGACCCGTTTTCTTGAATAACCGCGCCGGACGTTGGCATGGCCCTCTCGATTCGGCCCTTACCCATCAG
>NZ_SRTH01000027.1:0-52076 GCF_004792065.1 Mesorhizobium sp. M8A.F.Ca.ET.165.01.1.1
CCCAGCTCATCCACGGTTTAAGCCACCTGAGGGGTGACGGGCTCTCGACCGCCGCCACGGATCAGGCAAGCACCTGGTCCGTGGCACCCTCAACAATGCACGATTCCAAACACACAAGGGGTGTTCCCGCGGAGTGAGACGCTGGCGTTCCCTGGAACACCCCTCATCCGTCGCCTTCGGCGACACCTTCTCCCACAAGGGGAGAAGGGAAAGAGCGCTCGGTGCGGATCGCCGTTCACTCCCTCCCCGCATCATGCTAACCACCCTCCATGGCACAGAAGAAAGCTTTCGAGGTCGACGGTTGGCTCGCGCGGCCTGATCCGCGCATCTCGATCGTCCTGCTCTATGGCCCCGATCGCGGCCTGGTCTCGGAGCGGGCGAAGGCCTTTGCCGGAAAGACCGGCCTGCCGCTCGACGATCCGTTCTCGGTGGTCAGGCTCGAGGGTTCGGAGGTCGACCGCGACGAAGGCCGGCTGCTCGACGAGGCCCGCACCGTACCGATGTTTTCCGACCGGCGGCTGCTCTGGGTGCGCAACGCCACCGGGCAGAAGGCACTGGCCGACGACGTCAAGGCGCTGACGGCGGAGCCGGCGAGGGACGCCATCATCCTGATCGAGGCCGGCGACTTGAAGAAAGGCGTCGGCCTGCGAGCCGTGGTCGAGGGCGCCGACAATGCCATGGCCTTGCCCTGCTACGCCGATGAGACCCGCGACATCGACACCGTCATCGACGACGAGCTGCGCAAGGCCGGCATGTCGATGACGCTGGAGGCGAGGCAGGCGCTGCGACGCAATCTCGGCGGCGACCGGCTGGCCTCGCGCGGCGAGATCGAAAAACTCGTCCTCTACGCCCACGGCCAGAAGGAAATCGGGCTGGAAGAGGTGCGAGCCATGTCCGGCGACGTGTCCGGCGCCTCGTTCGACGACGCCGTCGACGCGCTGCTCGAAGGCAAGGTCGGCGACTTCGACACCGCCTTCACCCGCCATTGCCAGGGTGGCGGCCCACCCTTCCTGGTGCTGTCCTCGGCGATGCGGCAGTTACAGCAGATCCAGGTCATGCGCGGCCAGATGGAGACCGGCGGCCGCAACGCCGCTTCCGTCGTCGCCGCCGCCCGCCCGCCGGTCTTTTTCTCCAGGCGCAAGCTGGTGGAAAAGACGCTGGAGCGCTGGAACAGCGAAGCGCTCGGCCGCGCGCTGAACCGCCTGCAGTCAGCCGTGCTGCAGACGCGGCGCCGGCCGGACCTGTCGGTGGCGCTGGCTCGGCAGGCGCTGCTGGGGATCGCGGTGGAAAGCGCGCGGCTGGCGCAAAGGTAGCAGAGCGATCTCCCCTTTTCGGTGCCGAGCGCTGGTTAATTCATGCTCATGGCGCCCACCGGCTGAAAGGTTGGCAGCGCCTGTGGAAAGACCAGCACCGCCGCGCCATAAAGGAGCAGAGCGACACCCGACATCTTTGCGATCCGATCTCCTGCCGGAAGGGTCTTTTCCGCAAGGACCAGCAAGGTGACCACGGCCATCGCGGCGACGTTCATGATCCCGAGAGGAAAGAGGGCGAGAAACAAGAGCCAGCAGCAGCCCAGGCAGAAAAGTCCGTGCTCCAGGCCCATGCGAACCGCGCCCCAGTAACCGTCGCGCCATGAGGTCAGGATGAAGCCGATCGGCGTGCGGCATTTGGCCAGACACAGATCCTTCAGCGGGGAGAGTTGATAGACGCCGGCAACCATCAGCAGCGCGCCGCCGATGCGCGCGGCCGTCGCCGTGGACAATCCCACATGTCCGGCAAGCATCTCCGCACCCGCCGCGCCGGCAAAGGCGATAACGCCCATCACGCCCCAAACCAGCATGTACCCGGCCACGAACACCCAGCTCGAGACAAAGGTCTCGCCGCGGCCCCGTTTGCCGGCCTGGACCGTGTGAAAGGTCAGGATCATGGGCGCGGCCGTCGGAAACATCATGGCGATCATCATGATCATCCAGACGGCAAGGAACAGCGGCGCCCTCATGCCCATGGTGAGTGAGTACATTTCCATGCGCATGTCCGCGTCCATGCCCATCTGCTGCCAGACGAGCAGGATCCACGCCGCCGCGGCGATGGAGATCAGCAGCGCGAGAATGATGTATCGCTGGAACGTCGGCGCCATGGACAAGTACGTTCCGTACCATGCGGCCAGCTTCTACTGCTGGCCAGACCAGTTGATCGGGGCGTAATGTCCGTTTCGGCGGGAATTGTCCCAGCTCATGCCATGGTCGCTGAATGTGCTGCCTTCCGCCCCCATCGCCATGGCGAGCCAGTCGGGATTGACTGGATGGCCGGTGGCTGCCCACATCTGCCCATCCTCGCGCATTGTCGGCAGTGGCTCGACAGCCATCCGCATGATACCCGCAATCTCCGCCGACCGCTTGTTGCCGTCTATCCGGTAGCTTATCGGCACCTTCTTGGCGCCGAGGTTGGTGCCAATCATGGGTGCCAACACCGCCATGGGGCCGCCGGCCGCGCCAGAGAAGATGGCACCTAGCGCCTCTGTTTGCCGATCATCGGCCCGTTCGTCGATATAGGCGGCGGCCGTCCAATCGCCGTTTGCCATCGGACCCGGCGTGTGAGCAACCATCGCGACACTCAGCCCATCCAGTCGAACGTCGCCGTAATTGCCGGTATCGATATGAAAGACCAAACCAACGTCGCAAACGCCTCTCGTCGGCTTCGATGTCAGCTGCGCGTTGGTGGACAGCAGGCAAGGACACACGACATCGCAGCTACAATTTTCGAAGTAACTTCCGGACAATTGCCAACGGACTGCCATTTGCACCTCCCGTTTGCGTCAGGCGCGTCGGCATATCGTTTTGGCGAGGCGATGCCATTCATGGGCATGTAGGAATGGCAGACAGCCCTCGCCGCGGCTGACTGGCACGCCAGGGCAGATAATTTAAGCCATCTCTGAGGTTATACCGTTGCCCGGCACTGTCAAGCCGCGAGCGCCAGGGCTGGCGAGAGGCGTTGCAGGGGATCGCCGTGGAGAGCGAGGCTGGGGCAGTGGCAGGCGCCCTATTCCTTCTCCCCCTGTGGGAGAAGGTGGATCGGCGCGTAGCGCCGAGACGGATGAGGGGTGTTTCAGCGGAGTGATACGTTGGCGTTCCCTGGAGCACCCCTCATCCGTCGCCTTCGGCGACACCTTCTCCCACAAGGGGAGAAGGGAGAACCGCGCGAAACATTCGCCGGCTAAATACCAAGCATCCCGGGAAAAGTTTGTCGCGGCCTCCCGCACTAACTTCTTGTTTTTACGCGATTCCCAAGGGGAAGCGCTACGCGCTTCCCGAAAAAACCGCTACGCACTTTTCCTGGAATTGCTCTAACTGCGTGGAAACAACAGTCAGAACGGATTGGTAGTCCAGTGAATCACCGGGGCCACCTCTAATCCTGCTTCAACCTCCGGCACAGCTCATCCAGCTGCTCCAGGCTCCGATACGCAACCCGCAGCACCCCGCCCTTGCCCTTGTGGTCGACCGTGACGATCATGCCGGTCGTGTCGGTGAGCAGCTTTTCCAGCGCCAACGTGTCGGCGTCCTTTTCGGCGGCCGGCGCGGCGGGCTTGGCGCCGTTGGAAGGTGTGCCCGCCGGCATCTGCGCCAGCGCTTCGGCCTGGCGCACGGAAAGGCCTTCCTCGACGATGCGCTTGGCAAGGCCCGCCGGGTCCTCGGCCGTCACCAGCGTGCGGGCGTGGCCGGCCGACAGCGCGCCGTCGACCAGCATGTCGCGGATCACGTCGGGCAGCTTCAACAGCCGCAGCGTGTTGGCGACATGGCTGCGGCTCTTGCCGATCACCTGGCCGAGATCGGCCTGGGTGTAGCCATGGTCGTCGATGAGCTGCTGGTAGCCCTGCGCCTCCTCGACCGGATTGAGGTCGGCGCGCTGGACGTTCTCGATGATCGCCAGCTCCAGCGCCGTGCGGTCGTTGACATCGCGGATGATGACCGGGATCTCGGTCAGCCCGGCGCGCTGCGCCGCCCGCCAGCGGCGCTCGCCGGCGATGATCTCGTAGCGGCCCGCCTGGGTGGGCGACGGCCGCGCCACCACCGGCTGCACGACGCCATGCTCGCGGATCGACTGGGCGAGATCGGTCAGTTCGGCATCGCCGAAATGCCGGCGCGGATTCTTCGGATTGGCGCTGATGAACTCGATCGGCACCTTGCCATCGGCGCTCATGCCCGGTTTTTCCGGTGCGGCCGGGCGGTCGATCTCGCCGATCAAAGCTGCCAGCCCGCGACCCAGTCTTTTCCTCGAGAGATCTTCGTTCATCTTTATTCCACGTCTATTTCGAATCGTTTCGGTATCGAATCGGCTGTTGATTATGCATCTTGCCTGATCAAGCGGCGCGCAATTTACGCTCGCGGCGGATCACTTCGGAGGCCAGCTGCAGATAGGCCTGGCTGCCAGAGCATTTCAGGTCGTAGAGGATCGCCGGCTTGCCATAGGACGGCGCTTCGGACACGCGCACATTGCGCGGTATAATGGTCTCATAGACCTTGTCGCCCATATGCTCGCGCACGTCCTGCACCACCTGGTTGGCGAGGTTGTTGCGGCCGTCATACATGGTCAGCACGATGCCCTGGATGGTGAGATCCGGATTGATCGAGCGGCGCACCTGCTCGACGGTTTCGAGCAACTGGCTGAGGCCTTCCAGCGCGAAGAACTCGCATTGCAGCGGCACGAGAACGGAGTCGGCCGCCGCCATGGAATTCAAAGTCAAAAGATTGAGCGAGGGTGGGCAGTCGATCAGCACATAGCCGAAGGGCGCCCCGCGCTCGGTCGCGGCACGCAGCGCGTTGCGCAGCTTGAGGACCCGGTCGGGCGCCGATGCGATCTCCATCTCGATGCCGAGCAGGTCGAGCGTCGAGGGCACGATCGACAGGCCGGGCACCGCGGTCGGAATGGCAGCGGCTTCCAGGTCCAGTTCGCCCGTCAGCACATCATAGGACGAGACCGTCCGGTCCTTGCGGTCGATGCCGAGGCCGGTGCTTGCATTGCCTTGCGGGTCGAGGTCGACGATCAGCACTTTTTCACCGATTGCCGCCAGCGCGGTGGCCAGGTTGATGGCGGTGGTCGTCTTGCCGACACCGCCCTTCTGGTTGGCTACGGTGATGATTCGAGGGCCGTTCTTCATCATGGGCTTATGCCAGAAATTCATCTTTGGGTCGCCGAATAATCAGGCCGGTCTCGGTTCAGACAGGCCGCACATTGGACAATTCGAGGATGACGCCGCTGGCGTCGGTCACGCTTGGATGTTCTACCAGATCGAAGGTCCACCGGTTAACGCTTTCTTGCACTTCGGCGCGGTAATCCCGGCCTTTGTGGAACAGAGCGCGCGCGCCCGAGGTCAGCCATGGCGCGGACAGGTCGAGCAGGACCGGAAGCGAAGCCAGCGCCCGCGCCGTGACGATTTGCGGCTTCGAAACAAGCACATGGCTGTCCTCGATACGGCGCGCCACGACCCGCGCCGGCAAGCCGAATTGACCGATGACGGTCTGCAGGAAAGAGGCCTTCTTGCGGTTGCTTTCGACCAGATCGATGCTGGCCCCCGGGCGCTCGGCGAGCAGAAAGGCCATGATGAGCCCAGGAAAGCCGCCGCCCGAACCGATATCGACCCAATGCCTGGCTTCAGGCTCTATCCGTGCGAGCTGGGCGCTGTCCAGTATGTGGCGCTGCCAGACATCGGCCGCGGTCGACTGTGCCACGAGATTGATGCTGCGATTCCATTTCTGGAACATGTCTTCGAACGCCACCAGGCGCTCGAATGTTTCACGTGAAACCGGACCGGCGGCGTCCTGCAGGCTCTTCAGGGAAAACGAGCTCACGCAACGTCCCTCTGCTCGGCTTTCTCCGCAGCTTCCCAATGGCGGACATGCGCGACGATGATCGCCAGCGCCGCCGGCGTCATGCCTTCCATGCGCTGCGCATCCGCGATGGAGCGCGGCCGCCTCGCCTGCATCTTCCGCTTCAGCTCGTTGGACAGTCCGGGCACGCCGGCGAAATCGACCGCCTCCGGGATCAGCCGGCTCTCTTCATGCCGGATCTGCGCGACATCTGTGCTCTGGCGATCGAGATAGACCGAATATTTCGCTTCCGTTTCGAGACGCTCGGCGGTCTTGGCGTCGACGTCGTGAAATTTCGGCTCGACCCTGGCCAGCCAGGCCAAGTCGACACCGGGATAGGCCAGCAGTTCAAAACCGGACCGGCGCACGCCGTCGCGGTTGATCTCCAGACCGTGCCGTGCCGCCTCATTCGGCGTCATGGTCAGCGAAAGCGCAAGCTGGCGGGCTTCGTCAAGCCGCCGGATGACATCGCCATAACGCTGCATGCGCCGCGCCGAGACGATCCCAAGCTTGTTGGCCAACGGCGTCAGCCGCTCATCGGCGTTGTCGGCGCGCAGCGACAGCCGGAACTCGGCGCGAGAGGTGAACATCCGATAGGGTTCGCTGATGCCTCGGCTGATCAAATCGTCGACCATCACGCCGATATAGGCCTGGGTGCGGCTGAGCACGACCTCCTCGCCGCCTGACGCGCGACGCGCCGCATTGAGGCCGGCGAGCAGGCCCTGTCCAGCCGCCTCTTCATAGCCGGTCGTGCCGTTGATCTGACCGGCGAGAAAGAGCCCGGCAACGCGCTTGGTCTCCAGTGTCTGGTGCAGTTCGCGCGGATCGACGTGGTCATATTCGATGGCATAGCCGGGCTGCAGCATGATGGCACGCTCCAGCCCCGGAATGGTCTTCAGGATATCGAGCTGAACGTCTTCCGGCAGCGAGGTCGAAATGCCGTTGGGGTAGACGGTGTGGTCGTCGAGCCCTTCCGGCTCGAGAAAGATCTGGTGCCCGTCGCGGTCACCGAACTTGACGATCTTGTCCTCGATCGACGGGCAATAACGCGGCCCAACCCCTTCGATCGAGCCGGAATACATCGCCGAGCGGCCTAGATTGGCGCGGATCAGCTCGTGGGTCGCCGTGGTCGTGCGCGTGATGCCGCAATCGATCTGCGGCGTCACGATACGGTCGGTCATCAGCGAGAACGGCACGGGATGCTCGTCCGCCGCCTGACTGTCGAGCGACGCCCAGTCGATGGTTCGCCCATCCAGGCGCGGCGGCGTGCCGGTCTTGAGCCGCCCGAGCTTGAACCCGGCGCGGTCCATCGTCGCCGACAATCCCATGCTGGCCTTCTCGTTCATGCGGCCGGCAACGATCTTCTTCTCGCCGATGTGGATGAGACCGCGCAGGAAGGTTCCAGTCGTCAGCACCACGGCGCCGCAGGCAAGCCGGCGGCCGTCGGCCAGCAGAACCGCGGCGATCTTTCCATCGGATATTTCGAAATCGAGAACTTCGCCCTCAACGACGTCGAGATCGTTCTGCTGCCGAATCGCTTCCTGCATGGCAAGGCGATAGAGCTTCCTGTCGGCCTGCGTGCGCGGACCGCGCACCGCCGGGCCCTTGCGGCGGTTGAGCAGACGAAACTGGATTCCGGCGGCGTCCGCCACGCGGCCCATCAGCCCGTCCATGGCGTCGATCTCGCGCACCAGATGCCCCTTGCCGAGGCCGCCAATCGCAGGGTTGCACGACATGACGCCGATCGTGTCGAAACGCAGCGTTACCAGCGCGGTGCTGGCCCCGGCGCGCGCGGCCGCGCTGGCCGCCTCGCAACCAGCATGGCCGCCGCCCACCACAACCACATCATAGTGATCGGTCATTTTACATAGGTCCCGGACTCAATGAGATGAGCGACACATGTCCCTGAGAAGCCATACTGTCAAGAAAACTTCCGCGCGACGTTTCACGTGAAACAGCGAAATCCTACTCCTGCCCCGCGTTTCACGTGAATCACGGCTCCAAGATGTTTCACGTGAGTCAGTCGGAAGAGGTCCTGCCAACGACCGCGCCTGTTTCACGTGAGTCATTTTCCAATACAGAACTGGGAAAAGATCACGTCCAGCAAGTCTTCGACATCCACGGCACCGACGATTCGCCCCAGCCGATCGGCTGCCAGTCGCAGTTCCTCGGCGCGCAGTTCCTGCGCGGTCCGTTCATCGGCGGCGCGGTGCAGATGCCGGTTCGCGGCATTGAGCAGCTCGACATGGCGTAGCCGCGACGGCAGCACGTCGCCGGCGCCGCCCGCTGCCTGACTTGCGCGGCGCCCGATCTCCGCAAGCAATCCGTCCACGCCCGTCCCGTCGACCACCGATATGCCAAACTCATAGCGCCGAACCCCATTGTGAGCCGCTTCTCTGTCAAGCAGATCAAGCTTGGTGCCAACGCGCAATGCCGGCGCCGTCACTGTCAGCGGACCCGCATCTCTTGGGTTGGCGGCGTCCTCGAGCAACAGCACGAGATCGGCGCGATCCGCCTTGGCTTTCGCCTTCTCTATGCCAATCGCCTCGACCTTCCCCGGCGCATCCCGCAACCCGGCCGTATCGGTCAGCCTGACACGCAGGCCTTCGAGGTCCAGCACCACCTCCAGCAGGTCGCGGGTGGTTCCGGGTTCATCCGTTACAATAGCCGCATCGCGCCGCGCCAAGGCATTGAACAGGCTGGACTTGCCGGCATTGGGCGCGCCGAGGATGACGACTTCGAAGCCGTCGCGGATGATTTCGGCGGCGTGGAATCCCGCTATATGGCGGTCAATTTCCGACATCATCGACCGCACGTCTGACCAAACCGTATCCGAAACGGAACCCGGCACGTCATCCTCATCGGCGAAGTCGATCTCCGCCTCGATCATCGCCCGCGCATGGATCAGGCGCCGACGCCAATTGAGGTAGAGCTCGCTCTGCGCGCCTTCGGCATTTTGGATAGCAAAACGCCGCTGCGCTTCCGTCTCGGCGTTGACGAGGTCGGCCAGCGCCTCGGTCTCGACCAGGTCGACCTTGCCATTGAGGAACGCGCGGCGCGTGAATTCTCCAGGTTCGGCATGCCTGACGCCGTCAAAGCCAGCGATCGTCTCCAGCATTCTGGCCACCACGGCGCGGCCGCCATGAACATGAAACTCGGCGACATCCTCACCCGTGAAACTGGCCGGACCGGGGAAGAAGACGACCAGCCCAGTGTCGAGCACCGTCTCATCCGCAGCCCTGAACTTGCGCAGAACCGCGCTCCGCTCCTTAACCATGCCGCCGGCAATCGTTTCGATAACGAATCGAGTCCTTGGGCCGGATATGCGCAGCACCGCGACACCGGCGGGGAGCCGGCCGCTCGACAGCGCCACGATCGATTCGCCTGAAATCATTTGCCCGCTCTACCGAACCGCCCTAGCTTCCGCCTCATCACCGCCCCCGGATTGCCCCGAAAGTTTGGCCCTTGTGACTTTGCCCGCGCGAAACCTGCTTGCCGACGAGGCCAGCCCCTATCTGCAGCAGCACAGCGGCAATCCCGTGCACTGGCGGGGATGGTCGCCGGCATCGCTGGAAGAAGCAAAGGCGCTGGACAGGCCTATCCTGCTCTCCATCGGCTATGCCGCCTGCCACTGGTGCCATGTCATGGCCCATGAAAGCTTCGAGAATGACGACGTCGCCGCCGTCATGAACCGTCTGTTCGTCAATATCAAGGTCGACCGCGAGGAGCGCCCCGACATCGACCAGATCTACATGGCGGCCCTGTCCTCAATGGGCGAGCAGGGCGGCTGGCCGCTGACCATGTTCCTGACGCCGGACGGCAAGCCGTTCTGGGGCGGCACCTATTTTCCGCGCGAGCCGCGTTATGGCCGTCCGGGATTCATCCAGGTGATGGAAGCGGTTGACAAGGCCTGGCGCGACAAGCGGGCGAGCCTGCACCAGAGCGCCGATGGCCTGACCTCCCATGTCGAGGCGCGGCTCTCGGCCACGCATGCCAAGGCGCTTCTCGATCGCGATACGCTGTCCGACCTTGCCGGCCGCATCGGCGGCATGGTCGACCGCGACCGCGGCGGCCTCGCCGGCGCGCCGAAATTCCCGAACGCGCCGTTCATGCAAACGTTGTGGCTGTCCTGGCTGCGCGACGGCAATGCCGCGCATCGTGACGACGTTCTCACCAGCCTCGAACATATGCTGAGCGGCGGCATCTACGATCACATCGGCGGCGGGCTCAGCCGCTATTCGACGGACGCCGAATGGCTGGTGCCGCATTTCGAGAAGATGCTCTACGACAACGCCCAACTCATCCGTCTCTGCAACTGGGCTCACGCGGCAACCGGCAACAATCTGTTCCGGATACGAATCGAAGACACGGTCGATTGGCTGCTGCGCGAAATGCGGGTCGACGGCGGCGCCTTTGCCGCCAGTCTCGACGCCGACAGCGATGGCGAGGAAGGGCTGTTCTACACCTGGAGCAGGGAAGAGATCGAATCCGTCCTTGGCGGCGATTCAGCTTTGTTTTTCAAATACTTCACGCTTTCCAGCCCGCCCGGTTGGGAAGGCAAGCCAGTGGTCCACCAGACCCTCTCCCAGCAAGCGCTTGGTGTGGGGGACCGGGACCAGTTGGTGCCGCTCAAGGCAAGGCTTCTCGCTGTGCGGGAAGAACGCGTCAGGCCGGGCCTGGATGCAAAGACCCTTACCGACTGGAACGGCCTGATGATCGCCGCCCTCGCCGAAGCTGGCCGCTCGCTGGCCCGCCCGGATTGGGTCGAGGCGGCGGCAAAGGCCTTTGCCCATGTCAGCGCCGCCAGCCGCGACAATCGCTTGCCGCATTCCATGCTCGGCGCCCGGAAATTGTTTCCCGCTCTGTCGAGCGACTATGCCGCTATGACCAACGCCGCGATCTCGCTGTTCGAAGCCACGGGCGATTGGAATTATGTCGAAAAGGCCAGCCAGTTCCTCGAACAACTGGACCGTTGGCACGCCGACGCCGAAGGGGCGGGCTACTATCTGACGGCCTCGGACAGCACCGACGTGCCGATCCGCATCAGGGGGGATGTCGACGAGGCCATTCCGTCGGCCACCAGCCAGATCATCGAGGCGCAGCTCCGGCTCGCCTCCCTCACCGGCAATCTCGACTTGCAGGAGAAGGCGTGGAAAACCGCCGAGCACGCCGCCGGCCGCGCCGCGCATCAGGCCTATGGCCAGACGGGCATCGTCAATGCCTGCGCGCTTGCCATCGAGCCGCTGAAACTGGTCATCGTCGATGGGCCGGACGATCCGAAGCTCATTCCGGTCGCGAATCGAAATCCCGATCCGCGTCGCGTCGATATCGTCGTGCCGATCGGTACGGCGGCGAATCGACCCCTGCTGCCCGGCGGAATCCTGCCGCCGACCAACCGGCGCGGCGCCTGGTTCTGCACCGGCCAGGTCTGCCTGCCGGTGGTTACGGATCCGGATGAGCTGGAAGGATTGCTGCGGCGACCCTAACTCGCCGCGAGATGATAGGGCAGGAAGCGGACACGGCGCAGATCCGAGAACGAAGAGGAGGGGGCGAACCCCCTCCGAACTCAAGTGTTCATCGAATCGAAGAAATCGCCATTGGTCTTGGTCTGCTTCAGCTTGTCGATCAGGAATTCGATCGCGTCGGTGGTTCCCATCGGCGCCAGGATACGGCGCAGCACGAAGATCTTCTGCAGGTCCTGGCGCGACACCAGCAGGTCTTCCTTGCGGGTACCGGACTTCAGGATGTCGATTGCCGGATAGATGCGCTTGTCGGCCACCTTGCGGTCGAGCTGGATTTCGCAGTTGCCGGTGCCCTTGAACTCTTCGAAGATGACTTCGTCCATGCGGCTGCCGGTGTCGATCAGCGCCGTGGCGATGATGGTCAGCGAGCCGCCTTCCTCGATGTTGCGGGCGGCACCGAAGAAGCGCTTCGGCCGCTGCAGCGCGTTGGCGTCGACACCACCGGTCAGCACCTTGCCGGATGACGGCACGACGGTGTTGTAGGCGCGGCCGAGGCGAGTGATCGAATCCAGCAGGATCACCACATCACGGCCGTGCTCGACCAGGCGCTTGGCCTTCTCGATGACCATTTCGGCGACCTGGACGTGGCGCACCGCCGGCTCGTCGAAGGTCGAGGAGATCACCTCGCCTTTGACCGAACGCTGCATGTCGGTCACTTCCTCCGGTCGCTCGTCGATCAGAAGCACGATCAGATAGCATTCCGGATGATTGGCGGTGATCGAGTGCGCGATGTTCTGCAACAGCACCGTCTTGCCGGTGCGCGGCTGCGCGTTGATCAAAGCGCGCTGGCCCTTGCCGATCGGCGCCACCAGGTCGATCACGCGAGGCGATATGTCCTTGCTGGGCGGATTGTCGACCTCCATCTTCAGCCGCGAGGTCGGATAGAGCGGCGTCAGATTGTCGAAGTGGATCTTGTGGCGGATCTTCTCGGGATCGTCGAAATTGATCGTGTTGACCTTGAGCAGCGCGAAATAGCGCTCGCCCTCCTTCGGGCTGCGGATCGGTCCTTCGACCGTATCGCCGGTCTTCAGCGAAAAGCGCCGGATCTGCGACGGCGAGATATAGATGTCGTCGGGACCTGGCAGGTAGTTGGCATTGGCGGAGCGCAGGAAGCCGAAACCGTCCTGCAGCACCTCGACCACACCGTCGCCGATGATTTCGATGTCCTGGGCGGCGAGCTTCTTGAGGATCGCGAACATCAGTTCCTGCTTGCGCATGACGCTGGCGTTCTCGACCTCGAGCGATTCGGCATAAGCGATCAGCTCTGGCGGCTTCTTGTTCTTGAACTCGGTGAGTTTCATTTCTTGCATTAGACGGACTCTGGGTAGGCTTTGGGGAAAAAAAATCGGCGGGATGCGACAAATGCCGGGCGCGGCCGAAAGCAATGAGGGGCGGCGCATGACGGGAAGGAAGACCCGTCTTGTATCGTCGGTCGGCTGAAAGAGCAAGCCGCCTTTTGACGAGGCCGGATGAAGCCTCAGAAGGGCTTCACGACGACCAGGATCACGATTGCGATCATCAGCAATGTGGGGATCTCATTGACGATCCGCCAGTGCCTTGCCGTTTTTTCGTTGCGGTCCTCGGCGAATTTGCGCACCGCGGCGGCCAGATAGCCGTGAATGCCCGACATAAGCAGCACCAGGCCGATCTTGGCATGCAGCCAGCCGCCCTGGAACGCGAATATCTTCCAGGCCAGCCACAGCCCGAACAGCCAGGTGAGGATCATCGCCGGATTGATGATGCCGCGCAGCAGACGCCGCTCCATCACCTTGAAGGTTTCGGATTGGACGGAGCCCTTCTCCGCGTCGACGTGATAGACAAACAGCCGCGGCAGATAGAGCATGCCGGCCATCCAGGAAATGACGGCGAGGATATGGATCGCCTTTGCCCAGGGATAGAAGCTTTCCGGTGCGAAGAAAAACAAAAGCGCGGTGAGAACAATCAGGACTGCGATGCCGACGGCCATGCGCTTCATCGCCTGGCCGGTGCTGTTGGTGTCATCCCTGTCAGCCATCAGCGTGCCGTGCTCCGGACCTGTTTCACCATCGCCTCGACATGCGCGACCGGCGTGTCGGGGGTGATGCCGTGGCCGAGATTGAAGATCAGCGGCCCGTCCCCCAACGCCTTGAGGATCGCCTCGACGCCATCGGCCAGCGCCTGCCCGCCGGCCACAAGCCGCAAGGGATCGAGGTTGCCCTGGACCGCTCCTTGCCGCTGCAACGCCTTCGCTGCCTCGAGCGGCACCGTCCAGTCGATGCCGAGCCCGGTCACGCCGGTCTTGGCGCGATAGCTCTGGTAGCGCGCTCCTGCCCCCTTGGGAAAACCGATGATGGGCACGTCGGGATGGACGGCCCGAACCTGCCTGACGATTTCGGCCACCGGTTCGACGCAGCACTGTTCGAACGATACATCGTCGAGCACCCCCGACCAGGAATCGAAGATCTGCACGACATCCGCGCCGGCCTCGATCTGGCGGATCAGGTAGGAAGCCGAATGATCGGCGAGCACTTTCAGCAGCTGCCGAAACGCGGCCGGCTCGCGGTAAGCGAACAGCCGCGCCGGCGCCTGGTCCGGCGTACCGTGACCGGCGATCATGTAGGTCGCCACCGTCCATGGCGCGCCGCAGAAGCCGATCAGCGTCGTCTCGTCGGGCAATTTCGCCCGCAGCCTCCGAACCGTCTCGTAGACCGGCTCGAGATTCACGTGAAACATCTCGCTTCCCAGCGCCGCGATCTCGGCCGCGGAAATCGGCGTCAGCAGCGGCCCGCGCCCTTCCTCGAAGCGCACGTCGCGGCCAAGCGCATGGGGAACGACAAGGATGTCCGAGAACATGATCGAAGCGTCGAAGCCGAAGCGCTCGATCGGCTGCAGCGTCACTTCCACGGCAAGGTCGGGGTCGTAGCACAGATCCAGGAAGGAACCGGCACGCTTTCGCGTTTCCCTATATTCCGGCAGATAGCGCCCGGCCTGGCGCATCATCCAGAGCGGAGGAGGAAACACCGCCTTGCCCTTCAGGACATCCAGCATGATCCGTCTTACAGGCATCGAGCGCTCGCTCTCCCGGCTTCCTCGTAATCAAATATCTTATTTTAAAAGAGTCTTCTGATTCTAAGAGTCTGTTGGTTGTGATGGTTGTCACCTGTCCCGCTTTGGCCGCCAAAACGCCAGCAAGCATATTGTCGCGCACTCCCGATCGCGGTTTGCAGGGTTCTGGGGACAATCAGGAATCTCGCAGGCGAGTCAATGCGCTAGATCGACCACCCTCGAAGCCTCCCCTGTGGACAGGCGAAAGGCAAAACGTCTCGTCCACGAACTTGTCCCCAGCCGTCCGGCGAAGCTGACAGCGCATCGAATTGTGGACAAACCGGCATCTGATACAGTCGCCTCTGGCCAGTACGCCCGCCTGTCCAACCTTATCCACATCCGCCCACAGCCCCAGGTGACCCCTGTGAACAAACCCCAGAGCTTCTTCCACCTGCATTTGATTTCCGACGCCACTGGGGAAACGCTGCTCGCCGCCGGCCGCGCCGCTTCGGCGCAGTACAAGGATGCGCGCGCCATCGAGCACATCTACCCGCTCATCCGCACCGAAAAGCAGATAGCCAAGGTGTTCGAGGACATAGAGGAGGAGCCGGGCATCATCCTCTACACGGTCGTCGACCAGAAGCTGGCGCGCGGCATCGACGAACGCTGCGCGGCCATGGGCCTGCCTTGCGTGTCCGTGCTGGAACCCGTGCTCACCGTGTTCCAGTCCTATCTCGGCACCCCGGCCGGCCGCCGCGTCGGCGCCCAGCATGTTCTCGACGCCGAATATTTCCGCCGCATCGATGCGCTCAATTTCACCATGGACCATGATGACGGACAGCTGCCGGCAAACATGGATGACGCCGATGTCGTGCTGATCGGCATATCGCGCACGTCGAAGACGCCGACCAGCATCTATCTCGCCAATCGTGGCATCAAGACCGCCAACATCCCGATCGTGCTCGGCGTGCCGGTGCCCGAAAGCCTGGTCACCGCCAGAACACCGCTGATCGTCGGATTGATCGCCACCGCCGAGCGCATCTCGCATGTGCGCCAGAACCGCATCCTCGGCAATTCGAGCACCTACGTGTCGACCGACTATGTCGACCGCGCCGCCATCAACGAGGAGCTCGCCTACGCCCGCCAGATCTGCACCCGCCACGGCTGGCCGATGATCGACGTCAGCCGCCGCTCGATCGAGGAGACGGCTGCGGCCATCGTTGCCCTGCGGGGGAAGACGAGATAGGGCAGACGAGAAATGTGAGCATTCCGTGGCGCACCCCTCATCCGACCTCGCTTCGCGAGGCCACCTTCTCCCACAAGGGGAGAAGGAAGAACGAGGCGCCATCGCTGCTGCAAAATACCATTGGGTGGTGATTTGCGGCGGCGTCCACGCAGGACTTCCCTTCTCCCCCTGTGGGAGAAGGTGGCCGAGCGCAGCTCGGACGGATGAGGGGTGCGCCACGGAACACCAACGCCGGTGAATCAGCATGACCGAAAAAATCATCCTCGCTTCAGGCAGCCCGTTCCGCAAGGCGATGCTGGTCGATGCCGGCGTCGACATCGAGGCGGTTCCCGCGACGCTGGACGAGCGGGCGCTGGAAGCGCCCTTGCAGGACAGCGGCGCCTCGCCCGAGGACGTCGCCCTGGTGCTCGCCGAAGCCAAGGCCACCGAAGTCAGCGAGCGCCGGCCCGGCGCGCTGGTGCTCGGCTGCGACCAGACGCTGTCGCTCGGCGACGAGGTGTTCCACAAGCCGGCCGACATGGAAGGCGCGCGCCGCCATCTCCTGGCGCTGTCGGGCAAGACCCATCAGTTGAACAGCGCCGCCGTGCTGGTGCGCGACGGCAAGGTGCTGTGGCGCCATGTCGGCATCGCCTCGATGACCATGCGCAAGCTCGACCCCGCCTACATCGGACGCCATCTCGCCCGGGTCGGCGCCAAGGCATTGTCGAGCGTCGGCGCCTATCAAATCGAGGGCGAAGGCATCCAGCTGTTCGAAAAAATCGAGGGCGATCATTTTACCATTGTCGGCCTGCCGCTGCTGCCGCTGCTGGCGGAACTGCGCACACTGGGAGCCATCGATGGCTGAGGCAATGAAGAAGGCCTTCGTCACCGGCCATCCGATAAAACATTCGCGCTCGCCGATGATCCACGGTCACTGGCTTGCCGAACATGGCATTGACGGCAGCTACCAGGCGATCGACGTGGCGCCGCGGGATTTCGCCGATTTCCTGGCGAGCATGCAGGCCAATGGCTATCGCGGCGGCAACGTCACCATCCCGCACAAGGAGGCGGCCTTTGCCGGGGTCGCGCGCCGCGACCATGCGGCGGACGAAATCGGCGCGGTCAACACGCTGTGGCTCGAGGACGGCACTTTGTGGGGCGGCAACACCGACGGCCACGGCTTTGCCGCCAATCTCGACGATTACGCTCCGGGCTGGGCGTCCAGGGGCCCGGCCGTGGTGCTGGGTGCCGGCGGCGCCTCCCGCGCCGTCATCCACGCACTGAAGACGCGCGGCCTCAAAGACATCCGCATCGTCAACCGCACGCTCGCCCGGGCGATCGAATTGCGCGACCGCTTTGGCGCCGGCGTTTCGGCGCACGAAGTGGCCGCGACCGCCGAATTGCTGGGCGACGCCGGCCTGCTGGTCAACACCACCGCGCTGGGCATGCAGGGCAATGAGGGTTTGCCCGCCGACCCCACGCTGCTTCCCGACCATGCCGTGGTCAACGACATCGTCTACGTGCCGCTCGAGACCCCCCTGCTCGCCGCCGCGCGGGCACGGGGGCTGAAGCCGGTCGACGGGCTCGGCATGCTACTCAACCAGGCGGTGCCCGGCTTCGAACGCTGGTTCGGCGTCAGGCCGAAGGTGACGGCGGAGCTTCGCGCGATCATCGTTGCCGATCTGGTGCTGAAACCATGATCGTGCTCGGCCTCACCGGCTCGATCGGCATGGGCAAGTCGACCACGGCCAGGATGTTCGCCGAGGCCGGCGTGCCGGTGCATGATTCGGACGAAACGGTGCACCGCCTCTATGCCGGCAAGGCGGCTCCCCTGGTCGAGGCCGCTTTTCCCGGCACCACCGCTGACGGAAGCGTCGACCGCGCAAAACTCGGCGCCCGTGTGCTCGGCGACGCGGCGGCCTTGAAAAAGCTCGAAACCATCATCCATCCGCTGGTCCGCGCCGATGCCGACGCCTTCCTGGCCAAGCATCGTAACGCGGGCGAATCGATCGCGGTCCTCGACATCCCGCTGCTGTTCGAAACCGGCGGCCGTGGCCGGGTCGACAAGGTCGTCGTGGTCACCGCGCCGGCTGAAGTCCAGCGCCAGCGCGTGCTGGCACGGCCTGGCATGAGCGAGGAAAAACTGGCGTCGATCCTGGCCAAGCAGGTGCCGGATGCCGAAAAGCGACGGCTGGCCGATTTCGTCATCGATACCGGTAAAGGGCTGGACGCCGCGCGTGCTGCTGTTGCAGCGATCATTGCGGAACTTCGGGGATAAGCGGGGCAGCTGAGGCCCTTTCCTTCTCCCCTTGTGGGAGAAGGTGGATCGGCGCGCCGCGCCGAGACGGATGAGGGGTGCGCCACGGGGTGCCGTCGGTGCCAAGCTGGAGCACCCCTCATCCGTCGCCTTCGGCGACACCTTCTCCCACAAGGGGAGAAGGGAAAAGAGGCATTGCCCATTGCCATTTTGTTCCGGTCTCGTGATTCTGCTCCTTTGGAGCAACTGATTCGATGCGCGAGATCATTTTCGATACCGAAACCACCGGCCTCGATTCGCGCGACGACCGCGTGATCGAGCTTGGCGGTGTCGAGCTAGTCAATCGTTTTCCGACCGGCAGGACCTTCCATCATTATATCAACCCGCAAGGGCGCGCGATCCACGCCGAGGCGCAGTCCGTGCACGGCATCAGCGCTGCCGATCTCGCGGGCAAGCCGACCTTCGCCGAAATCGCCGAGGAATGGCTGCGATTCACGGAAGGCGCCAAGCTGGTCGCCCACAACGCCACATTCGATATCGGCTTCCTCAATGTCGAATTCGGCCGGCTCGGTCATCCGCCCGTCGATAACGGGCTTGTCGTTGATACGCTGGCCCTGGCGCGCCGCAAGCACCCGATGGGTCCCAATTCGCTCGACGCGCTGTGCCGGCGCTACGGCATCGACAATACCAAGCGTACCAAGCACGGCGCCCTGCTCGATTCCGAATTGCTGGCCGAGGTCTATATCGAGCTGATCGGCGGCAAGCAGGCGGCGCTCATTCTCGACAGCGCCACCGCGCCGGCCCAGGGTGAGAATGTCCGCCAGATCGAGATCATCGTCGCCGAACGGCCGGCGCCGCTCGTGCCGCGTCTGACCGAAGCAGAGCGCGCGGCGCACGCCGCCATGGTCGCCACGCTAGGCGAAAAGGCGCTGTGGCTGAAGGCAACGTCGTCCGAGGCAAGTGCCGCGACCTCTTCGTAACCCGGACCTTCAGTACGGCCACTCCTCCCGGCCCAGCGCGGCAACAGCCGCGATGATGCGCGCAAAGGCTTCCGCCGCTGCCGGCACTGTGGTGCGAGCGCGCAGGAAACTGTGCACGAGGCGGGGCTCCTCATGCCACCACGCCTTGCCGCCGGCTTGCAGGATGCGGTCGCGATAGACCTCGCCGTCCGACGACAGCGGATCGCATTCGGCCGTTATGATCACCGTTGGCGGCAGGCCGGAAAAGTCCGTGTCGCGCAGCGGTGAAAAGGTCGGATCGTCGGGCGATTGCTTCCTGGTCGAGCGAACGTCGCGATAGAAGGCGGCATCGCCTGTCGACAGCAGCGGCGCATCGGCGTGTTCGACATAGGAGCCCACCGCCTCGTTGCCGCCGAGATCGGGATAGATCAGCACCTGGCCGATCGCGGCGCGCGGATGGTGACGCGTGGCCTGCGCCAGCGCCGCCGCCAGACTGCCGCCCGCGCTTTCGCCGCACAGCACCAGCGGCAGGCCGCTGCTTGCGACCGCCCATTCGAAACCCGCCAGGGCATCGTCGAAGGCGGCGGGGTGAAGGTGCTCGGGCGCCAGCCGGTAGTCGACCGACAGCACGTCGAAGCCGGTGCCGGCGCAGATTTCGGCGCAGATGTCGTCATGGCTTTCGAGCCCGCCGAGGATGAAGCCGCCGCCGTGGAAATAGAGCACTGTCGCATGCGGCGCCGCGCCGGCGAGCCGGTAACGGCGGGCCGGGATGCCATGCTTGGAAGCGGCGACCAAGCTGTCGCGGGCCCTGACCCCGGGCGGTCTGCCCTGATGGAAGGCGCGGCACATCCTGGCATAGACCGCGCGCTGCTTGTCGACCGGCAGGCCTGATATCTCGGGCGGATACCAGGCGTTGACGCTGTCGATATAGGCCCAGAGTGCCGGGTCGAGCCGGGTTTCGTATTTGCCGCGGCCGGTCATTTCAGTCGGCGGGGCACGTCAAAGCTCGGCATAGAGACGGGCGGCGTTTTCAAAGGTGAAGCGCAGGGGTACCGAGCCTTCGACCTGCCAGACGGTGACCGTCTCGCCGGCCAGCAGCCGGCAGGCGCCGTCGGTCTCGGTAACCGCGCCGCCATAGAGCCGGTTGGCGAGGTTGAGGATGCCGGTCTGGTGCATCGCCGCGCTGCCGCTGCCGCAGGCATCCTTGACCAGCAACACGCGAAAGCCCTTCGCCACCGCATCCTTTACGGTGGCGTCGATGCAGGCCTCGGTCCACACGCCCGCGACAACAAGCCATTCGATGCCGGAAGCCTTGAGCCGGTCGGCAGCCGGACCGCTGCGGAACGCGCTGGCCTCGGCCTTGATCAGCAGCGCCTCGCCCTCCGACGGCGCCACCTCATGGCAGATCTCGGTCAGCGGGTCGCTCTTGTCGGAAAAGGCCGACTTGCCGTCTTCGCCTGTGGGATGAAAGGGCCGGTCCTGGCTGTCGAGATCGACGATATAGGCCCAGTGATGGAGCGGCACATGGTTTTGCCGCGCCGCCGCCTGCAGGCGCTGGACGTTGGCGAGGATGTTTTCGTAGCCTTCGACGAGGTAGCGCGGGTCGTGCCGGTGCTCTTCCTGCAGGTCGATGAACACAGCGGCCACCGTGCCGCGCTTGATGGAGATAGGGGCTTTCATGCGGAGGCGCCTGGGTTGCAGGCTGAATCGACCTGGCGGTTGGCAGGCTGGTCAAAAGCCGACATCGTTGCTTTTAGTGGGTTGGCGCAAGCGGTGATGATTGGCCGAAGCCTCCCCGACTTCGTCATCCACGGGCGAAGCAGCCGCGCAGCGGCGTCGCGGAGACCCGAGGATCCATTCCGTGACGTCCATCGAATGGCGCAACGGAGCAGAATTCGGTAACCGTTGCGCGGCATCGACGCCACGGCATGGATCCTAGGGTCTGCGCTGCGTCGCTGCGCTCCTTGCTCCGCCCTAGGATGACGAAGGCGATGGGAGGCGCGTTGACGTCCCGGCATGGATCCTAGGGTCTGCGCCGCGTCGCTGCGCTCCTTGCTTCGCCCTAGGATGACGAAACGATGGGAGGCTGCGCCAACCGTAAAGGCTACGTCACCGAGTGGTGCAACGGCTATCAAACCTCTTTCTCCAGAAACTCGTCCTCATAGGGGAAGCGCGATAGCAGCTCCGTGCCGGTGTCGGTGATCAGGATTTCGTCCTCCAGCTTGACGCCCTCGCGGCCGCCCTTTTCGCCGATATAGCTTTCCACGCTCACCACCATGCCTGGCACGATATGGCCGTCACGGCCATAGGTCTCGTAATCCATGGCATGCGCGATGAACGGTGTCTCGCCATGCATGCCGACCCCGTGCATGACCGAGGTGTAGCGCTGGTCGACGAAGCGGTCCGGGATCTTCCACGCCTTTTCGGCGATCTCGCGAAAGGCCATGCCGGGCTTGACGATCGAAATGTTGTGCTGAACCTGGTCGTGCGCCATGCGGTAGAGCGACTTCTGGTAAGGCGTCGGCTTGCCCGGACCGCAGCGGAAGGTGCGGGAAAAATCGGAATAATAGCCATAGCAGCCGATCGTGTCGGTATCGAGTGCCAAAAGTTCGCCCGGCCGGATCTTGCGGCCGCTGGCCTCGTTGAACCAGGGATTGGTGCGCTGGCCGGAGGTCAGGAGCCGCGTTTCGATGAACTCGCCGCCCTGGCGTATGACCTCGCCATACATCAGCGCAAACAGCTCGTTTTCGGAGACGCCGGGCTTGATCGCCTCGCGCACCGCATAGACGGCGGCCTCGGCGCCCGCCATCGACGCCATCAGGCATTTGACTTCCTCCGGCGTCTTGACCGCGCGCACCGCCAGGATTTCGCCTTGGCAGTCGCGGACCTCGCAGCCGCGCTTTTCCAGCGCCAGCGCCTGCAGGTGGCTGCAACGGTCGAGGCCGAGCTTCATCGAGCCGCCGCCATGCGTCTTCAGGAGCTCGGCGATCTCGTCGGCGAAGGGACCCGCGGTTTCGTCGTCGCGGCCTGACACGGAAGACCAGACGAGCTTGGACGGACGCGCCTCGTCGATCGTGTCGAGTACCATGGAGACATGGTAGCTCTGCGGATATTCGAACAGCACGATCGGCCCTTCGGTCGGGATGAAGAAATAGCGGGTCGAGTTGCGCAGGAAATAGCCGAACATGTTGCGCGAGCCGGTGGCGTAGCGCTGATTATAAGGGTCGAACAGCACGACGCCGCCATAGCCTGCCTCACGCATCCAGCCGCGCAGTTTCGCCAGCCGGCCTTTGCGCAGGGCGTCCGCATCGATGAAGGACGGCTCGGTGTCCGACAGCCACATCCCGCCGGCCGGGTCAGTGGCCACGGGGTGTCGCATGCGGTCCTTGAAGTCGACGTCCTCGGTGCTGTCGGGGTCGAATACGACGATGCTCATGGGGGTTCGGCCTTGGCTGGTTTGCGAGGGCCGAGCATGGCGCAGGCGGGGCGGATGGATTGTGCGGAATACCGCGTTTGTTGTGCGAGATGCCGCTGGCCAACAGGCGCCGTCGCGATCCTTCGCGCCCCCCTCTGCCCTGCCGGGCATCTCCCCCACGAGGGGGGAGATTGGCAGCTTCGCCAACCGCGCCTCCGTCTTCGATGTTGGAGATAGGCGAAAGCCGAGGTGGCAGCGATCTCCCCCCATGTGGGGGAGATGTCCGGCAGGACAGAGGGGGGCGCTGTCCCGCCAACATCTCACAGCTTCAGCGGGCGCCCCTAATGCCGTCTTGCCTGCTTCGGCGCGTGCCCATGCTCCTCGCGAAAGGCCCGGGCGAAACTCGACATCGAGGCAAAGCCGCAGGCCAGCGCCACGTCGCGCACGGCGAGCGTCGAGTGGGCTAGGAGATCGGCGGCGCGTTTCAGCCGCAGGCGCCGGTAGTAGCCGTTGGGCGAGATGTCGAGTTCGGAGCGGAAGGAGCGTTCGAGCTTGTCGGAGGAGACGCCGAGTTTCGCGGTGAGTTCGGCCATGCCGAGCCTTTCCTCGACCGCGTCCTCCATGATGGCGATGGCCGACAGAACCAGCTCGTTCTGGACGCCGGTGCGCAATCTCAGCGGCATCAGCTTGCGGTCGACGCTCGATCGCAGCTGGCTGTGCACGAACCATTCGGCGACGCCGGCGGCAAGCTCGGCGCCATAGTCCCGGGTGATGATCTCCAGCATCATGTCGAGGCTGCCGACGCCGCCGGCCGACGTGAAGCGCTTGCGATCGATGACGTAGAGATCGCGCCGCAATTCGATGTTGGGAAACGCCTCGGTGAAGGCGGCCTGGCTGGTCCAGTGCAAGGTGCAGGCATGGCCGTCGAGCAGGCCCGCGCGCGCGAGGAAGAAGGCGGCATCCGCCACCGCGCCGATATGGGCGCCATTGCGCAGGCTGCGGCGTATCCAGCTCGCCGCGTCCTCGGCGACGAGATGATCGGCGTCGCCGCCCGAGCAGACGACGATGCGGTCGACCTTGGGTGCTGCCTCGGCATAGAACCCTGGCTGGATGACGACGCCGTTCGACGCCTCGACCGGACCCTGGGTCGCACCAACGATTATCCAGCGGTAGCATTCCCGCTTCGCCAGCACATTGACGGCGCGCAGCGGCTCGATGACCGAGCTGAACGCCATCATCGGAAAACCGGGGAATACCAGCACCGCGAAGGTGAGGGGCTCGGTGGGTTCGGGTGGGTCGCGCGTGGCCATGGGGCGCAATAGTTCGGACAGATGGCGCTTGTGGTCAATTGCCATTCCGGAACGTTGGCGCCGCCCCTCATTACCCTGCCGGGCATTTCTCCCCGTATAGAGACGGGGAGAAAGAAGCAGCCGTGACCTCGGTGCCAAATCCTGCAACGTCGCCGATTGGCGAAACCGCCGAGGAAAGCGCCCTCTCCCCGTCACTATACGGGGAGAGGATGCCGGCAGGCAGGTGAGGGGCGGCGCCGACAACCGACAGGTATCGGCATAAGCCGCCCAGAGCGCTCGTGTCAGCCCCCCAGCGCCTGATCCAGATCGGCGATCAGATCATCGCCATCCTCTATCCCCGCCGACAACCGTACCAGCGAATCCGATATGCCGATCTCATCCCGCTTCTCGGCGGGAATGGAGCCATGCGTCATCAGCGCCGGGTGTTCGATCAGGCTCTCCACGCCGCCGAGGCTTTCGGCCAGCGTGAACAGCTGCGTGCGTTCAAGGAAGCGTTTGGTGCCGGCGAGGTCGCGGTCGAGCACGGCCGTGATCATGCCGCCGAAGGCATGCATCTGCTGGACGGCGATCGCGTGCTGGGGATGGCTGGCGAGGCCGGGATAGATGACGCGGCGCACATCTTTTCGCGCTTCCAGCCATTGCGCGATCTTCAGGCCATTGTTGGAATGGCGCTCCATCCTGAGCGCCAGGGTCTTCAAGCCGCGCAGCGCCAGGAAACTGTCGAACGGGCCCGATATGGCGCCCACGGCGTTCTGCAGGAATTTCAGGCGGTCGGCGAGATCCTTGTTGTCGCCGACGATGGCGACGCCGCCGACCATGTCGGAATGGCCGTTGAGATATTTGGTCGTCGAGTGAACGACGATGTCGATGCCGAGCTCCAGCGGCCGCTGGATATAGGGGCTGCAGAACGTGTTGTCGGCGACCGACAAAATTCCCTTCCGCCGGGCCAGGGCCGCGACGCCCTCGAGGTCGACGATGCGCAGCAGCGGGTTGGTCGGCGTCTCGACCCACAGCAGTTTTGTCTCCGGCCGGATCGCGGCTTCAACCGCGGCCAGATTTGTGAAATCGACGAAAGAAACCTGCAGGTTGGCCGAGCGCTTGCGCACCCGCTCCATCAGCCGGAAGGAGCCGCCATAGATGTCGTCGGTGGCGACGATATGCGCGCCGGAATCGAGCAGTTCGAGCACTGTGGCGATCGACGCCAGGCCGGAAGCGAAAGCGAAGGCGGCCGAGCCGCTTTCCAGGTCAGCCACCGCGCGCTCGAAGGCGAAGCGCGTCGGGTTCTGGCTGCGGGCATATTCGAAACCCTTGTGCACGCCGGGCGACTGCTGGCCATAGGTCGAGGTGGCGTAGATCGGCACCATCACCGCGCCGGTCAGCGGATCATGGCTCTGGCCGCCATGGATGGTGCGCGTCGAAAACGCCAGGCGGTTCTTTCCGGATGTGGTCATCGTGCGCGCCTCAGATGGTTGATCAGGTCGATGCGGGTAATCAGGCCGACGAACTCGTCGCCGTCGAAGATGATGGCGACCTCGTTGCGGTCGAACACCGGCAGCAGCGCGTCCAGCGTCTGGCTGGCCTGCAGCGTGTGCAGGTTGGAGGTCATCGCCGTGCGCACCGGGCCGTTGAAGCGCTCCCAGCGCCCGTCATAGGGACCGTCGACATGGGCCAGGATGTCGCTTTCGTCGACGATGCCGACCAGCTTGCCATTGTCGAGCACCGGCAGCTGCGAGACATCGGAGCGGCGCATGCGGCCATAGGCGTTGAGCAGGCTTTCGTCCGGGCCGACGAACACCGTGTCGCCGGTGCGGTGGGTGCGCATGACGAGGTCACGCAGATCGCCATGCTGTTCGTGCTCGGCCAGCCCCTGCTCGGCCAGCCAGAAATCGTCGAACACTTTGGACAGATATTTGTTGCCGCTGTCGCAGACGAAGGTGACGACGCGCTTGGGCACCGTCTGTTCGCGGCAATAGCGCAGGGCCGCCGACAGCAGCGTGCCGGAGGAAGAGCCGGCCAGTATGCCTTCCCGCGACAGCAGATCGCGCACCGCCAGCATGCTCTGCTTGTCCGTGATGGAATAGGCTTTCTTGACCAGCGACAAATCGGCATTGGGCGGCACGAAATCCTCGCCGATGCCTTCGACCGTCCAGCTCCCCGCCTCTTCCATCTTGCCGGTCTTGATCAGCGGCGCCAGCACCGAGCCGACCGGATCGGCCAGCACCATCTCCGTCTTCGGCGACACGCCAGCGAAGAAGCGGCCAAGCCCGGTCAGCGTGCCGCCCGAGCCGACGCCGACCACCACCGCGTCGACATCACTGTTGAGCTGCCAGAAAATTTCCGGGCCGGTGGTCGTCTCATGCGCCAGCGGGTTGGCCGGGTTGGCGAACTGGTTGGCGTAGAAGGCGCCGGGCAGTTCGGCGGCGATCTTCTCCGCCATGTCCTGGTAGTATTCGGCATGACCCTTGCCGACATCGGAGCGCGTCATGCGCACCTCGGCGCCGAGCGCGCGCAGGTGCTGGATTTTTTCACGCGACATCTTGTCGGGAACCACCAGGATGATGCGATAGCCCTTGGGGATGCCGACCTGGGCGAGGCCAAGGCCGGTATTGCCGGCGGTCGCCTCGACGATGGTGCCGCCCGGCTTCAGCCTGCCATCCTTCTCGGCCGCCGCGATCATCGACAGCGCGATGCGGTCCTTGATCGAGCCACCTGGGTTCTGGCTTTCGAGCTTGATGAACAGCCGGCATTTTCCAGTATCGAACTTGGTCAGCTCGACGATCGGCGTTTGCCCGATCAGATCGAGCACCGACGCATAGGGCGGGCGCAGGCGGGATGTCACGCCGTCCGAGGCGGCACTGTCGGCCGTGGCTTTTCTGTGCTCGCTCATGTCGGAGCCTCCATGGATCAACCTAGCGTCTTTTCCAGCCGATCGCAGTTGGAAAGAAGATAGATCGTGCCAATCCGGTGGCCAGACGGGGAATGAAATTCCAGCCGCCCGTCAGGGCGAGGCGATACGCTGCCGGACCGGGACGCCGGCGGGACAGCGCCCCCCTCTGCCCTGCCGGGCATCTCCCCCTCAAGGGGGGAGATCAACAGCTTCGCGGGCCGCACCATTTTACAAAGTCGACGATTGGCGAAGACGATGCCACAGCCAATCTCCCACTTGAGGGGGATGGCCGGCAGGCCAGAGGCGGGCGCCGTAGGGCGCCGACCTCGGCCCCAAGCTGCGGCACCGTCTCATCCGTCCAACGAACCATCTCGTTCGTTAAAGCCGCCGATTTCATCATGCTAGCCGAACGTGCACATGGCGATGTGCGGTGCGCGCCGGCAACCTGATCACCGCCCAGCAGAACTTTTCCGGCGCCGAGACCGCGCGCGCCGTGTGTGAGGCATTGGGCGGCTGAACGCTATCCCTCCGGCTGACTGCGGGAGGGACTTCAGTCTCAGTTGAGCTATAGCTAATATACATATAGCTTGGTCATGCGGGGGACGATCCCAAATCGAAGCCTAACCCGCAATGGCCGGTGCGACCTGCTTTCAACCCAAGCATCCCCGCACCGGCCATTCTTTTCCCCCTTGGCAGCCTAGGCCAGCGTCAAATCGCAACCCGGGTGCAAGGATGAGAAGGGCCTTCCAGGCATCCTTTCGATCCGGACAACGGAAGGCATTTTTGGATGGCTCTCGACCTCACGACCGCTGACGCCATCGCAAACGCCGTCAGGGAAATTCGGTCGAAATTGGCCGTTGGGGGCTAAAAAGGAAGGCCCGGCTCGAAACCGGGTGTCCGAGGAAATCAGCAACGCCGAAAGCGCTGGTATCACGCCCCCTTTGCAACGGGTCTGCGTCAAGTCACGTATATCTCAGTTGACTAAAGTACGGAACGTCCAATGGACAAGTACGGAACGTTTGAAGGCCCCTCAGACCAAGGCCTACCAGCACGCAAGACTTTAGTCCTGCCGTCTTATAGTTAAGAACGGAAGTTGTTCGGCTGACATAGGGCCGCCCCGAATAAATACCAGACTGCACCCAGCCGACTATGGTGCGATCACGGAAGCCGCTTTCGGGTGAGCCGAAGACGGGTCGCCAAAAATACGATCGCCGCCGGAATTGCTCTATCCCAGCAACCGCTTGCTCAGCCTGGCGCACTGGACGCGGATATCGGGAATGGCGTCGATCTCGAAGAAGGTGCCGCGCGTCAGCGGCCCGACGGCGAGGATTTTTCGCGAGACGGTGCCGTCGACGGCGATGATCTCGCAATCGGCCGAGACGTCGAGGCCGATGCGCAGCGGATCGGGCCGCGCCAGACCGCGGTCGACCAGCGACCGCACCACGCTGTTCGACGAGGTCGAGATGTCGCGCACGATGCCGGAGCAATCATAGATGCGGGCGGCGTCGAATGTTTCGAGGCGCTGGGTGTGGCGCGATTGGACCTCCACCGCGAAGCCGTCGCCCGGCGTGACGCCGACGACGCGCCCGGCGACCGGCCGGATGCGTCCCGACTGCACCGCCTCCGTCACCCTGGCGTAGACCTCGGGTGCCATGCGGTGGCGATGGATGTCCCACCAGGCCTTGGTGTGTTCGACAAAGCGGCGCTTGGCCGAGGCGGGCCAGTTCTGCCAGATCTTCTGGTTGAAGGGGCGCAGGCCGTCGACGACGTCGCGCCAGTCGACGCCTCCCTTCTGGTTCTCGCGGATGAGGTCGCGGAACCAGCCGACGAAATAGGAAAGCTGGGTGCCGAGCGGGATGTCGGCGACGTCGAGCTTGATCGGATTGCCCTTGCGGTGCGGCGAGGGCAGCAGGCCGCGCCGCGACACCGCGATGATGTCGCCGCGATGGCCGCGCTGCTCCAGGGAAAGGAAGGCGTCGACCATGCTCAAGCCCGTCCCCAGCACCACGATCCGGCTGTCGGGATCGAGCGCGGTGTCGGCCTCCGATCCCATCCGGATCGCATGGCCCTGCGCGGGCTGTTCGTCATGGCCGGTGGCGAGCACGGCAAGATGGGCGACCACGCTGGTGCCGTTGGCGAGTGCCACCTCGACCCCGGACGCGGTGGGCGAGATCGACAGGCTCTCCTCGCGGATCAGGCGCAGCCGTCCGGTCTCGCGCTCGCGCGTTTCCAGATCGTCGAGCAATTCCTTGAGATAGCGGGCATAGAGGCTGCGCCGCGCGTAGACCGGCGCCTGCTCCGGTGTCGCCAGCCCGCGCTCCAGCAGCCAGCGCCAGAAATTGCCGGGATCGTCGGCATAGGCACTCATGCCGGCCGCGCCGACATTGAGCACATGCGCCGACAGCAGTGTCGAATAGGCAATGCCCTGGCCGAAATGCGGGCGCTTTTCGATCAGCGTCACGCGCAGGTCCGGATTGGGCGATTTGAGCAGATGCGCGGCCAGCACAACACCGCTGGCGCCGCCGCCGACGATGATGATGGAATTGATCGAGTTGGTTCGCCCGGTCATGCGCGAGCGAGCCCCGTACGAAGCGCCGGCTTCAGGCCAGGACCTTCACCGGCAGGTCGTCCCGCGCGACCGGGAGGTCGTCGGCAATGTCGCGCATCTCGGCGAGGCTGCGCTGGTCGAGCACCTCGGCGATCGCCTGCCGGACTTCCAGCATCAGATGTCGGACTTGGCATGTCGCCTCGTTGCAGTCTTCACAGCGCTGATATTGTGTTCGGCTGGCGCAGGGGATCGGGGCCAGTGGACCGTCCAGCACGCGCACGACGTGGCCGACCTTGATTTCGTCGGCGGGTCGCGCCAGGCGGTAGCCGCCATCCTTGCCCTTGCGGCTCTGGACGAAGCCGGCATTGCGCAGCTCGCCCAGTATGGCGTCGAGAAACTTCTTCGGGATGTTGTTGCCAGTCGCGATATCGCCAACGAAAGCGAGCTGCCCGGCCGGCATCTCAGCGAGATGCACGAGCGCCTTGAGGCCGTACTTGCCTTTTTTGGTGAGCATGAAGCGAACGTTTCTCTGTCATGAGACGGCGCGAAGCCATCCGTTGCGAAACGCCCGGCGTGCCTCCCCGCCGCGCCGAACCATCCATGACACATAAATTCTAGTGACATGATATACAAGCCAATTGCGGTTGATCTTGCTTGATTTTCAAACCGTTGCGGCGATTTTAGGCCCGCCTTGTGACGCCAGCGACACAGAAACGGGATTCAGACGCGCACCGGCCGGCCGCCGGGATTCGGTGACGCCGGCAATCGCGATACGCTCGACATGGCCCGTCATCGTCGCCTCCAATTCTCTATGTCGATAAGATTACTATACTTATGCGCGCTGGCGCGAAATAGTTTGTCAATTCCATCCCCATTCGAGGTACGGAATTGCGCCAAGCCAGCTAATTCGGGAATCCTGCTCTCACAGGGGCGATGCCGCAGCCCTCGACGCCCATCATGTTGCATCGCGGTCACGCGCCGCTATGCCTCGACCCTTTATGCGATCGCTCTATGTCGTTTTAGCCACAAAGACGAGGGCTGGCTGTGCTGTCGGCGGCATGCGTAACCTCAATGTCGGCCTAACAGCCATGCCGAAAACGGAACGCCAGCTTTCGGCTCCGCCCCGGAAAGTTGACTTGCTAATAGCCCAAGAAATGGCGGTGGCTGTCCTTGGCCACTCACTTTCGGTTCAACAGCTCGACGAGATTTGCGAGCATCCGGTTCCAAAGGTTCTGCGCGTCTTCAGGCCCGTCTCCGGCGGCCAGGAAATCAAGGCGTGACTGCGTACCCTCGGACGCAATCAGGATCTCGATGAACGCCGTCCCCTCGAAGTGCTGGGGAACTACCAAGCTGAATGCTAAGCGGGCAGGGCGGTCGACCACCGAGTATATGCCGTCATGCGTAATGACGCTGTCCCCGTCGTGCTCGATGATCGAGTATGTCCCGCCCGGTTGCGGATTGGTCACTGCCCTCAGGATGTTAGTCGGCGATTTGAAAAGCCATTGCTCCATCGCAGGTGGGTCAACCCATGCGTCGAAGACAACCTGCGGGTTAGCGTTGATCAGAAGCGACACTCTGGCCCTAATGTCAAAGTTCATATCGTGCCTTCAAGATTTTGCGTGGGTGAGGTCTGTCCCTTTCCATGTCGTTCACGGCTCAAATCACACATTCACGCAGCGCCTCGCTCAATGCCGCTGGCCAGCTCGCCGTAAGCAGCGCCGCCGATCGCCTCAACCGAACTTCTCATCCGAGGTTTTGAGTTCTTGAAGACAGACGACATCATAGCGCGTGGCCTTGAGCCACGGCTCCTCGAGCGGATATTGTTTGACCCTGATGTCGCCACCCCAGAGGTCGACCAGGTCCTGGCCATGGGCGGGAACCTCGCCGAGCCTCACCGAATCGATGCCTGTCGCGACGCCGAGCGTAACTTCGCCGCCCGGAAGCGGATACACCCGAGAACCGCGTAGCAGAACTTCAGCTCCCAATCGAATGTTGTCGACGACCGATGGCCATCGGCCAGGATCGAGGACGCAATCGTAGATGGTGCCTATGAGTTCTGAAATGCGCTCCGCCGGATAGGATCGGGCAGTCATGCTGACCAACATGGGCTGGCGGCCCCGGTCGGACATGGCGTGCTGCTGCGCCGATATCGCTTCAACGGGATCAATCCTCGTTCGACTTCGCGACCAAGTCAGTAGAAAAAAATAGAAGCTGGGTGTCAAGCCTAATCCAAATGGTGGACGCCGCGACGACCATTTCGTGATTGGGTGCGTCGGCTTAAGGTTGGACTGAATTCAAAAGCATGTGACGCGCATCAGGAGAATTCTAGATTTTCTCCACCGCCAGTGAATGCGCCGGCGCATCGGTCAGGTCTTCAACTCACGGGACAGAACGCCGTCTCTATAGCGCGAGACGGAACATTACATTTCGCTAATACTTGGAGAGATTCAAGACGACTGGCTTGTCAGCCCCGCCAACGGCCGTCCTACCGGAAGAATGTCGAAGCAGCTCACGAAAACGGGTGACCGTGGCCGGCCACGGCTGGCATCTGGCCCAGGCTGTTGCCTGGCCGGGCTCCCCCGACGACGTGCGGTCAAAGGAAGATCTGTCAGCATGTCGGGCACGCCGGAACTTCTCCTCAACATGATGCGGGGCGCCTTGCTGGGGTTCGCGGTCGCCGCGCCCATCGGTCCCACCGGGCTCTTATGCGTGCAGCGCACGATCGCCGGCGGTATCGTACCCGGTCTGGCGACCGGCTATGGCGCGGCGACCACACATTCGGTCTATGCCTCTATGGCCGCCGCCGGGCTCGGGGCGGTGGCGCACATGCTGATGGGCTGGCACGTATGGCTGCAGCTCTGCGCCGGTATGTTCCTGCTCTACATGTCGGTGACGGCGGCGCGGCTGACACCGTCGCTGGACACGTCCCTGCAGCGCCGTATGCCGTCGGGCCGGGCCTATCTGACGGGGCTGATCTGGACGTTGGGCAACCCGATGACACTGCTTGGTTTCCTCACGCTCACGCCGGGGATCCTGGGGGCGGGCTTGCCGTCCTGGCAAACCCTGGCGCTTGTATCGGCCGGCGTGCTGATCGGTTCGGCAAGCTGGTGGACAACGCTGACGCTGGCCACCAACCATCTGCGAAAGCGGCTGAGCGCGCGCGGCCTGCGCTACGTCAATCTCGGCTTCAGTTCGGGTCTGTTCGTCTTCGCGCTGTCCTTGCTGGCAAGCGCGCTGCGCGTGGGATTGCTGCCATAGGGCAATTCCACGGAAAGTGTGAGCGCTTTCCCTTGGGAACCGCCCTGGCGCCGGCGCGATGCGCGACGGATGTCAGGGTTTCATCGGCTTCTTCGGCTGCACCTCCATCGAAGGCGCGTCCGGCGGTGGGCCGGCCTCGTCTGGTTTCGGCTGTCCGGCGGCGGGCGTATCGGGCGCCTGCGGTGCTCCCGAGGTGAGGTTGACCGACACGCCATAGATCTTCCACTGCCGGTTCACCGGCTCGAACAGGAGCTCGAAATTGACCTGCATCGGGACCGAAGGGAAAATGCCCGCCATGTGCAACATGCCGTTCGGCTCGATCTGCGGCAGCAGGGTCAGTTGCGGTTCCAGCACCGCGACCGCGCCGAAATTCAGAGCCTGCTTGCGCTGGTTGGCAAAGATGTCGCCGAGTTGGGCGGCGCTGTTGGCCTGGAAATTCGGTGAACCGAGATCGCGCAGCACCGTGTAGTTGCCGGTCTTGTTGGCCTGGTCGAGCGCCAGAAGCGTGCCGCGGATCAGGATCAGCACGCCGTTGCGATCGATCCCGGCGGCATGGGCCACACGGACCTTGTCGCCCTTCTCGGTCTTTTTCGTCTGCGCCCACGCAACGCCCGGGGATGCCGCCATCAAGCTGGCCGCCAGCAAGGCTGCCAGGGCGGCCCGGGTCACCGGCCCTGTCGCCGAACAGTGGAGGCGCTTCATGTGGACTCCGCGGTCGCAATCGAGCCGGCGGCGGGCGATACTGGCGACCGCGTCTGTGGGAACGCGGCCGCCAGCGGCCCCCTCGCACTCGTGATCAGTTCAGCGTCCACGAAGCCCCGAGGCTGACGCCGACATCGCCGCGATTGGTGGTCGCCGACAAGGCGGCGTTGAGCCGGAAATCCAGACTGGGATTGTAGCCGAGACCGAGCGCCAGGCCCGACTGGCCCTTGAAGTTGCCGAAGCCGCCGGCCAGCGACAATTTTCCCGGCCTGTCGTCATAGCGCAGCCCCGCCGTGGCCAGAGCTAGCGCGGTGCCGGCACGGGCTTCCGTGCGGTTTTCGCTGATCTGGTCATCCAGGCCCTGGAGGCCGGCCTCGAGAGCGCCGACGCGGCCGTCGAGCTGGGTGATGTTGGCGGTGTTGGTCGTCACCCTGGTATCGAGATCCGCGATCTCGTTGGTGTTGTTGGTGATACGCGTCTCATGATTGGCGAGTTCTTGGGTGTTGGTGCTGATCTGTGAGGTGTTGTTGGCGATGCGCGTTTCGTGGTCGGCGAGCTCGGTGGTGTTGGCGGTGATCTGCGTCGTGTGGCTGCTCACCGTGCTGTTCAGATCGGCGATGGCGATGCCGTTCTGGGCGACCTGTGCAGGCAAATTCGTAAGCGTGGCCACATCGAATGTCGACGCCGCCAGATTGCCGCCGGCGTCTGTCGTCACCAGATAGGTCGGGCCGGCCTGCGCGGCCGTGCTCGCCTGCGAAGTGATCCCGGCCAGCGTGTAGGTGTTGCTGCCCGTGCCAAGCATGACCTGATTTTCGCGCGTCGCCGTAACGCCCGCTCCGATCGCCATGGAGTTGTCTTGGAGGGCGGTCGCACCCGCGCCCAGCGCGGTGGAGTTCAAAGCGCGCGCTTTAGCCGAAGCGCCAATGGCGGTGGCATTTGACCCGCCCGCCCCTCGGGCCCCGGCCTGAGCCCCGGCGCCGATGGCTGTCGTGTTCGAATTCTCATAGTTGATAGTGGGGCTGCCATAGGGGTCATAGTAACCGCCCGCGTTAGCGAGGTAGCCGAGCGCCACGCTGTTGTCCGCAATGGCGCCCGCGCTATCGCCCATAGCTGTCGAGAAATCGCCATTGCTGTTGGCGAAATATCCGCATGCGGTGGAGCGGGTCGAGCCTCCGGCATAGGCTGCTCCACCGTCCACACCATTGAAATCCGAGCAGATGACTCCCGCGCGTGCTGCGCCCGGCGTGAAGGCGACAAAGCCGGTGGCCGCGATCGCCACCATCACTGCCGTCCCGAGGGCGGGCACTTGGGAGGATGCCAGTCCACCGAAAACCGCCCTCGCGGCCGACATTAGTCCATTGCCTTTTCGCCCTTGGCACTTTGTCGCGACTGTTTCGCTTATTGTCTCGGCAGCGGCGTCTTCCAATACGCTCACGCATCCAATCGTTTCTGCAATCACGCCCAAAGCCCTCGCTTCATTGCCAGACAATCGACCAAGTCGTTCTGCCGGCGGCTGGCGGTCCCGCGCGCTGGCCGGGCCGGGTGGGAGGTGCTCCGACCATGGCTG
Source organism: Mesorhizobium sp. M8A.F.Ca.ET.165.01.1.1 (assembly GCF_004792065.1). Lineage (NCBI taxonomy): Bacteria > Pseudomonadati > Pseudomonadota > Alphaproteobacteria > Hyphomicrobiales > Phyllobacteriaceae > Mesorhizobium > Mesorhizobium sp. M8A.F.Ca.ET.165.01.1.1. The sequence goes on from NZ_SRTH01000027.1 coordinate 34,539, forward strand.
GGCTGACGATCAGGCAATCGCGCACTTGGCGGCTGTGCTGCCGTCCCCGAACAGCACTCGCCTTGCAAACACCGACGCCCTCGAATTCCGCGCAGGACCGCAGCACCCGACGGGGGGCAACCGAACACAAAGAGAATGCCGCGTCTTCCACCATTCGGTGGATAGCGACGGCCGGAGTTCGATGGTAGCGCCCGGGGGCGGATGACCATCCCCGTCGGGAGATGATCAAAGGGCTTGCCCGATCCGGATCATGCTTTAATTTTGCTGCGGTACAGCAAGGATTTTGTTGCCGTGCGGCAAGGATGGTGGCGATGCGTTCTGCCTTCTCGATGGCTCAGTTGTCCGAACTGATCGGGCTGATCTACGACGCCGCGATCGATCCCGCGCGCTGGCCCGTCGCGATCGAGGAGATGCGCATCGCGCTCGGCTTCGGGACCGCCGCCATCCGCCTGCAAGCATTGCCGTCGGGCGAGGTGCTGGTCAACGTGACCAGCAACATCCCGCAGCCCTATGTCGACCGGATGGCCAGCTACGGCGCTGAAATCGTCGAGCTATGGGGTGGCATGGCGGTGGTAGGCTCGCTGCCGATGGATCGGCCGGCGGTGTTGAGCCAAGTCAATCCCAACCTCGACACCACGACGAACCGCTATTTCGTGGAGTGCGGCAAACCGCAAGGCATGATCGATTCCCTGGCGCTGCCGCTCGCGCGGGATGGGCGTGGTCTAGGCTCGCTGTCCTTCAGCCGCCATGTCGATGCCGCTCCCATCAGCGATCTGCAGATTGAGGCCGCCCGATTGCTGATCCCGCATCTGCAGCGCGCCGCGACGATCAACCGGCTGCTGGACATGGCGGCGATTGCCCGGTCGACCTTCCAGACGGTGCTCGACACGCTGACGGCGCCGATCCTTCTCACCACCGCCGATCTGCATGTCGTGCATGCCAATCCAGCTGCCCAGGACATCGTCGCCACGGGCGAGTTGCTGAACATCCGCAACGGGGTTCTCAGCGCCAGGGTCGCCGCCGTGTCCAGCGCGTTGGCCGTGGCGGTGTCGCAGGCGGCGCAGGACGAGAGTGCGATCGACCGCAAGGGGCTGGGGGTTCCGATACGCTGGCGCGATGGTTCGGCGGGAGCCTTGCACGTGCTGCCGCTGCGCCCGGGGCGCGGGGCGTTCGATGCCAGCGTGGTGGCGGCGGTGTTTGTCGCACGCGCGGATACGCCCTTTGTCGCGCCGACCGCGCTGGTCGCGGCGCTGTTCGGCCTGACGCCGGCCGAGGCGCGCGTCTTCGAGCAGATCGCGGCGGGCCGCACGGTGGAGGAGACGTCCGATGCCCTCAATATCGGCCGGAGCACGGTCAGGACGCATTTGCTGCGGCTGTTCGAGAAGACCGGGGTGCGGCGACAGGCCGAGCTGGTTCAGCTCGCCGCGTCGCTGGCGTCGCCCATGGCTGGCGTGGCGTAGCCCTGTGAGCAGACCCCGGGCTGCGGGGAGACATACGGCGCGGGCCGGTTGCAACCAGCAAAGAACTCAAGCGGCCCTGTCGCGGGAATTTCATTTCAACCAGGCAGTCCGACCCGCAAACCAACGTGCTCGATCACGCTGGCAAGCGTTGTCTTTTTGATCTCGAGCGAGATTTTCGTCCTCGCGCGCGCGGCCGGGATGAACAATTCTTCCTCGCTGTACCTGCTCAGGAACTCCGCCACGGCCGACAATTCGGCACCCTTTACGCAGATATTTATAATGCTGTGCGACGGCCGCTTTGCGGCGCGCTCGGATAGGATCTGCAGCGGCCCGCAAGTGCAGTCACAATATCCTTCGTCGTGGTGATAAATACAAATACAGTGCTGGTATTGCGGGCAAATTGTATTGCATTCGCAATCATCCTCAATTGTCATCGTATTCTCCAAGCATTTGAAATCTATGGGTGCCCATTGGATCGGGACTAGAGGTAGACGCAGACCACCACGAAAAGAATTTCGGGTCATCCACCGTTCGGTGGACAGTGACGGTCCCAGCCCGACGATTTCGCCCCCCGACGCCCGTACCGCTATGTCAGGGTGGGTGCACCGGAGCCGCCCTTTCCGCCTCGGCGGGGTCTCATCGGCAGATTTTTTCCAACAAACCCACCTTCGTTGGAAGGATTTAACTCTACAAGAACCATAGAATTAGATGACTATGAACAGGCAATCCGGTTTTCCCCTTTTTCAAGGAGCCTTTCATGTCCAGCATTTCACGCCGCATCATTCTCCTCTCTTCCGCGGCCCTTGCCGGCGCCGCGTTCCTCGCTCCGGCCATGGCCGATGACCTCAAGATCACCATCGGCTACCAGACGGTGGTCGAGCCCTCGAAAGTGCCGCAGGCCGACGGCGCCTATGAAAAGGCCACCAAGGCCAGCATCGACTGGCGTAAATTCGATTCCGGCGCCGACGTCATCGCCGCGGTCGCCTCCGGCTCGGTCGATATCGGCTATGTCGGGTCGAGCCCGCTGGCGGCCGCCGCCAGCCGCGAACTGCCGATCCAGACCATCTTCGTGGTTGGCCTGATCGGGCCGTCGGAAGCGCTGGTCGCCCGCAACGGCGCCGGCATCGAGAAGGTCGCCGACCTCGCCGGCAAGAAGGTCGCCGTGCCGTTCGTGTCGACGACGCATTACAGCCTGCTTGCCGCGCTCAAGCATGAGAACGTCGATCCGAAGTCGGTCCAGATCCTCAATCTCAGGCCGCCGGAAATCGCCGCCGCCTTCGCGCGCGGTGACATCGATGCCGCCTATGTCTGGGATCCGGCGCTGGGCCAGATCAAGACATCGGGCAAGGTGGTGCTGGATTCCTCGCAGGTCGCCGCCTGGGGCGCGCCGACCTTCGACGCCTGGATCGTGCGCACCGACTTCGCCGACAAGAATCCGGAAGCCGTGCGCGACTTCGTCAAGGTGACGGGATCAGCCTATGCCGAATATCTCGCCAAGCCCGACGCCTGGTCGGTGTCGTCGCCGCAAGCCGCGTCGATCGCCAGGCTCACCGGCGCCAAGCTGGAAGAAGTGCCGGAGCTCCTGAAGGGTTATGTGTTCCCGACGCTTGAAGAGCAGGCCTCGGACAAATTCCTCGGCGGCGGCACGGTCAAGGCGGTCGCGGCCGCGTCCGCCTTCCTCAAGGAGCAAGGCAAGGTCGACGCCGTGCTGCCGGACTACTCGAAATACGTGACGTCGAAATACGTCACCGGGGCGCTGGCCTCGAACTGACGGCTTAACGCGCGGCTCACCTTCCCTGACGCCGTGCGTTGCCTGTCCCGGAGCCGCTGACGAGGCGCGGTTTCGGGGCAGGCGGATTTTACCGAACCGATTCATCCCTGACGCAATTCCGGACGGAAAACCGCCTTACACTTTTCCTGGAATTGCTCGGCGAGGCCCCCATGCCGCATCTCGTGCTCGACAACATCTCCATCCACTATGACGGCCAGCCGGCGCCCGCCGTCGAGCGGGTCTCGATCGCAGTTGCCAAGGACGATTTCGTCGTCCTTGTCGGCCGCTCCGGCTGCGGCAAGACCTCGCTGCTCAACGTCGCCGCCGGCCTGGTCGCGCCCGCGCGCGGCACGGCCTCGATCAACGGCCAGCCGATCACCGGACCCGGTTCGGACCGGGCGGTGGTGTTCCAGAACGATGCACTGTTTCCCTGGCTGACCGCCCGCGAGAACGTCGCCTTCGCGCTGCGGCTGCGCGGTGTCAGGCCGACCGAGCGGGCGCGGCGCGCCGACCGGCTGCTGGACCTGGTGAAGCTCGGCGACGCCGGCGACAAGCGCATCTGGGAGCTGTCCGGCGGCATGCGCCAGCGTGTCGGCCTTGCCCGCGCGCTCGCCGCCGAACCCGAATTCCTGCTGCTCGACGAGCCGCTCGGCGCGCTCGACGCGCTGACGCGCGAACGCATGCAGACGACGCTGCTCGACCTTTGGACGGTAAGCCACGCCGGCGTGCTGATGGTGACGCACGGCATTGAGGAAGCGCTGGTGCTCGCCACCCGCGTCGTCGTGCTGGCGCCCGGCCCCGGACGCGTGGTGCGAACCTTCGAGCCGGGCTTCTCCCGGCGCTATGCCTCCGGCGAGCCCATTCGCGCCATCAAGGCCGACCCGGCCTTCGCGGCGGCGCGCGGCGAACTGACCGACGCGATCTTCGAGGGAGAGGCGGCATGACCATTTCCTCCTACACGGAACGGCCCGGTTCAACGACGGACGAAACCGACGGCCTGTCGGTGCCCTGGTCGAGGCCACGGACGAAACGGACCGGCGTTTCGGCACGCATGGTCAGCGCCGTCACCATCCTGGCGGTGCTGGCGCTCTGGACGCTGTCGGCCCGCCTGCAGCTGGTGTCGCCGGTGTTCCTGCCTTCGCCGCTCGCCGTGTGGAACAAGTTCGTCGTCGTCACCCGCGACGGCTTCGTCGACGCGACGCTGCTGCAGCATGTCGTCGCCAGCCTGGGCCGCGTCTTTGCCGCGCTGGTCGCCGCCATACTGGTCGGTGTGCCGGTGGGGCTCGCCATCGGCATCAGCACGGTCGGGCGTGGCATCTTCGATCCGCTGCTCGAATTCCTGCGGCCGATCCCGCCGCTGGCCTATCTGCCGCTGGTCATCATCTGGTTCGGCATCGGCGAGCCGTCGAAGATCCTGGTGATCGCCATCGCCATGCTGGCGCCGGTCGCCCTGTCGACCGCCTCGGGCGTCCGCGGCGTCTCGCGGGAGCGCATCAACGCCGCGCGTTCGCTTGGCGCGACGCGCGCCCAGGTGGTCCGCCACGTGATCCTGCCCAGCGCCCTGCCCTCGATCCTGACCGGCCTGCGCATCGCGCTCGGCGCCGGCTGGTCGACACTGGTCGCGGCCGAACTGGTGGCGGCGACGCGCGGCCTTGGTTTCATGATCCAGTCCGCGGCCCAGTTCCTCGTCACCGACGTGGTGGTGATGGGCATATTGGTGATCGCGGCCATCGCCTTCGTGCTCGAATTCACCATCCGCCGGATCGAGCGCATGCTCGTCCCGTGGGCGGGGCGTGAATGATCGGAAAAGGAGAATGACGATGACCCATTCCACCGCCGTGTTGTTCGCCCATGTCGGCTCCTGGCTGCTCGGCCTTGCCGCCGAGGACAAAGCGGCAAAGGAAGACGGCCCGCGCTCGCCGGCGCCGGTCCATCTCCGCGCCGGGCACGACCGCCTGCCGCCGCGCGACGAGAGCTTTTATTGGGCCTGGCAGTACTGGTCGCAGTGAGTGGCTGGCGGTTGGCGCACCGACGCATAGCGTTAGCGATCTTTCGCGCTAGCCTCCACGTCTTCGTCATCCTAGGGCGAAGCAAGGAGCAAAGCGACGCGCGCAGACCCTAGGATCCATGCCGCGACTGTGGTGCGTTGCAACGGTGCAAAAACGGCTCACCACCCAGTTCCGCGAAAGAGTTCGAACCATTCCGGATTAGCTTTCTCGATCAGCTCGATCTTCCATTGGCGTGGCCAGCGTTTCAGGGACTTCTCACGTTGGATCGCATCAGTGATGTCGAAATACTCTTCGTACCAGACAAGGCGTTGCACGCCGTAGCGACTGGTAAAGCCTGAGCCTTGGCCAGATTTGTGCTCGGGTACACGGCGGCCGAGGTCGTTGGTGACGCCAATGTAGATAGTGCCACGTTTCTGGCTTGCGGTCATGTAGACATAGCCGGTCATGTTTGAAGCGTAATCCGGGTGAGTGAGCGTGTAAGCGTCGTTTCTGATCCGTCGCATTCTACGACCAAAGTCACGGCATGGATCCTAGGGTCTGCGCCGCGTCGCTTCGCTCCTTGCTTCGCCCTAGGATGACGAAGGTATAGGTGCCGTAGAAAAAAATTCCGCCCGTCACAATCATCTCGCAAAATTATTTCTCTACTAAATTTATAGAACTACCTAGCCTGATCCATCTTCCAACCGGTGAGGACATTTCCTGCCGCGCGCATTGAAGGAGAGGGATCATGTTCAATCTGACGAGACGCGTTTTCGGCATTGGCCTTCTGGCCGCGACAGTCGTGCCGTCGTTCGGCGCCGCCGCGCAGGACCTGAAGCAGTTCAGCATCGGCTACCAGAAGACCGGCCTGCCGGTGATCGCCAGGCAGCAGCAGGTGATCGAGAAGGCGCTCGGCGACAAGGGCGTCACTGTGAAGTGGGTCGAGTTCACCGCGGGGCCGCCATTGGTCGAAGCGCTCAATGTCGGCGCCATCGATGCCGGCTGGACAGGCGACGCGCCGCCGATCTTCGGTCAATCGGCCGGCGCCAACATCGTCTATGCCGCGGCGCTGCCGTCCAATGGCGAAGGCGAGGCGATCTTCGTCAAGCCGGCCTCGCCGGTCCAGGCGGTCGCCGACCTCAAGGGCAAGCGCGTCGGCGTCGGCAAGGGCACCAGTGCGCATAATCTTCTCGTCGCCGCGCTGGAAAAGGCAGGTGTCGCGTTCGATCAGATCACGCCGGTCTATCTCAGCCCGGCGGATGCGGCCGCCGCCTTCGCCAGCGACCAGATCGATGCCTGGGCGGTCTGGGATCCGTTCTTTGCCATCGCCGAAACCCGCTACCAGCCGCGTGTGCTGGCCCGCTCCAGCGAGGTGCTCAAGGTCAACACCTATTTCCTCGCCAACAAGGATTTCGCCAAGGCGCATCCCGAAATCGTCACCACGACCATCGCCGCGCTCGGCGAGGCGGCGAAATGGGCGGACCAGAATCGCGACAAGGTGGCCGAGGCGTTGCATGAGGTGACCGGCGTGCCGCTCGACGCACAGACCATCGCCGCCAATCGCACCAAGTTCGGCATCTTTCCGATCACCGACGAGATCGTTGCCGGCCAGCAAGCTACCGCCGACCGCTTCTACAAGCTTGGCCTGATCCCCAAGGCGGTGCGGATTTCCGACGCGGTTTGGACAGCGCCGGGCAATTGATTTTTCGTCACGCGGCGCCGGGTGGAGGAACGCCCGGCGCCGTTGCCATTGTGCCTTGACCTCCAGGAGGCCCGCCTTGACCACGCCAGCCAAGCCACTCGATTTCTTCTGGTTCATCCCGACGCATGGCGACGGTTCCTATCTTGGCTCCGAGCAGCAGCAGCGGCCGCCGGAGTTCGGCTATTTCAAGGAGATCGCGCAGGCAGTCGACCGGCTCGGCTTCCCCGGCGTGTTGTTGCCGACCGGGCAGAACTGCGAGGATTCCTGGATCACCGCCACTGGGCTGGCGACGCTGACCGAAAGGCTCAAATTTCTCGTCGCGCTGCGGCCGGGCGTGACCCTGCCGACCTTCGCGGCGCGCCAGACGGCAGCGCTCGACCGTCTGAGCAACGGCCGCCTGCTGCTCAATGTCGTGGTCGGCGGCAATCCGGCCGAGCTTGCCGGCGACGGCGTCTTCCTGCCACATGACGAGCGCTATGCGCAGGCGCATGAATTCCTGACCATCTGGCGCGGTCTGGTGTCCGGCGAGCACGTCAATTTCGACGGCAAATATTACCGCGTCGAGAATGGCCGCCTCGACCTTCTGCCATCACAGGAGCGGCCGCCGCTTTATTTCGGCGGCTCGTCCGACGCCGGGCAGGATCTTGCCGCCGACCTGGTGGATATGTACCTCACTTGGGGCGAGCCACCGGCGCAGGTCGCCGAAAAGCTGGCTTCGGCGCGCGCGAAGGCGGCATTGCGCGGCCGCGAACTGCGTTTCGGCATCCGGCTGCATTTCATTGTTCGCGAAACCGAGGATGAAGCCTGGCGCGCCGCCGACCGGTTGATCAGCCACGTCACCGATGCGCAGATCGAGAACGCGCAGGCGCGGTTCCTCAACCAGATGGACTCGGTCGGCCAGCGCCGCATGGCCGAACTGCATGGCGGCCGCCGCGACAGGCTGGTCGTCTCGCCCAATCTGTGGGCCGGCGTCGGGCTGGTGCGCGGCGGTGCCGGCACCGCGCTGGTCGGCACGCCGGAGCAGGTCGCCGACCGCATTCGCGAGTACCAGGCGATCGGCATCGACACCATCATCGGCTCCGGCTATCCGCATCTCGAGGAAGCCTATCGCGTCGCCGAACTGCTCTTCCCCAAGCTCGGGCTTGGTACCAGGCGGCTCAAGCCGCGCGAAGACATCGCCAACGAATTCTCGGTCGGCTTCCATGGCGCGGCCCGCCTGCAGGCCGCGTCATGAGCTTTTCCACGCACCTGCGCAGGAACGGCATCGGCTGGCTATTGCCGGTGCTGGTGCTTGCCGGCTGGGAGGTGGCGTCCCGCGCCGGCGTCATGCCGGCCAACGTGCTTCCGGCACCAAGCGCCGTCGCCGAGGCCTTCTGGCGTTTGACGCTGTCCGGTGAACTGATCCGCAACATCGGCGTCTCGACGGCGCGCGCCCTGGCCGGCTTCGCCGTCGGCGGCTCGATCGGCTTCGCGCTCGGCCTTGCCAACGGGCTGTCGACGCTGAGCCGCGGCCTGACCGACACCACGCTGCAGATGATCCGCAACATTCCGCACCTGGCGCTGATTCCGCTGGTCATCCTGTGGTTCGGCATCGACGAGGAAGCAAAACTGTTCCTGGTGGCGCTCGGCGTGTTCTTTCCGATCTACGTCAACACGCTGCTCGGCATCCAGAGCGTTGACCCGCAACTGGTGGAGATGGGCCGCGTCTACGGCATGGACCGGCGCGCGCTGTTCTTCCGCGTCATCCTGCCCGGCGCGCTGCCGGCGATCTTCGTCGGCCTGCGCTACGCCTTGGGCATCATGTGGCTGACGCTGATCGTCGCCGAAACCATCTCGGCCAGCTCCGGGCTCGGCTACATGGCCATGCAGGCGCGCGAGTTCCTGCTGATCGATGTCGTCGTGCTGTCGATCCTGATCTACGCGCTGCTCGGCAAGCTCGCCGACAGTCTCGCCCGCCTGCTCGAGCGCCTGTCGCTCGGCTGGCATCCCGCCTTTCAGAACGGATGAGTATTCGATGCCAGCCGCCAGTCTGACCGCCGTCCGCTCCTTTGTCACCACGCCAGCGCCAGCGCGCCCGGCGATATCGGTCGAAGGCCGGCGTGCCTTCGCCTTCAAGGGCGTGGAGAAACGCTTTGGCGACAAGACCGTTCTCGACGGCATCGATCTCGACGTGCCGGTCGGGCAGTTCGTCGCCGTCATCGGCAAAAGCGGCTGCGGCAAGAGCACGCTGCTCCGCTTGCTCGCGGGGCTCGACCGGCCGACCTCGGGATCGCTGACGCTGGGGGCCGAGGAAGAGGGCCACAGCCGCACGCGCTTCATGTTCCAGGAACCGCGCCTGCTGCCCTGGGCCAGCGTGGTGAAAAATGTCGAGGTCGGGTTGACCGGCATCGCCTCCGGTGCGGAGGCCAGGAAACGCGCGCTGGATATCCTTGGCGAGGTCGGTCTCGCCGATCGCGCCGATGAATGGCCCTCGGTGCTGTCCGGCGGCCAGAAGCAGCGCGTGGCGCTGGCCCGCGCGCTGGTCGGTCACCCGCAGGTCCTGGCGCTCGACGAGCCGCTCGGGGCGCTCGACGCGCTGACCCGCATCGAGATGCAGCAATTGCTGGAGCGTATCTGGATAGCCCAGAAATTCACCGCCGTGCTGGTCACGCATGATGTCGCCGAAGCGGTCGCGCTCGCCGACCGGGTGGTGGTGATAAGCGGCGGCAGGATCGCGCTCGATCTGGATGTGCCGGTGGAACGGCCGCGCCGCCGCGGCTCCGCCGAGCTTGCCCGCCTCGAAGGCAGGATTCTGGACCAGCTGTTCGGTTAGGGCCGCGGCGGTTGGTTAGGCCTGTGGCGGCGGCGCGATTGACGAGCGGCTTCCCCCACTCCGTCGCCGCTTCGACGGAGTGGGGGTCGACCTTTCATCGAAGCCGACGGTTCGCCCACACCAGCCCTGCCAGGCCGATCAGCATGGTGGCGAGGCCGATATAGAGCCATTGCGATTGGCCGGTCATGAAGCTGCCGCCGATCATGCCGATGCCCTGCAGCGACCACAGCGCACCGATGGCCAGCACGATCAAGGCCAGCAGATTTTTGATCAGTCTCATTGTCGGACCCCGATTTTGAAAGTCGATCGATCGGGGCGCCGTTGCCGCGATGAAAGAGCCGAAGGAGGTGGCCAGATCGCGCAGGTTTCTATTTGAAGATAAACGTCTAATCTTGTCATGAAAGTCCTTCGTGCCGATCAAAACAAGGTCGAAAACTGATCCCGACGCTCCAGAAGATCCCTGACAGACTGTTACCCGGTGACTCCAAACGTGTGATCTCGCCATGGAACCGCCAGATCACTGCCGCATTTCCTGCCTTATTCTCGACCTAACGGCTGGGGTCTGTCAAAAACGGAGCCATCCCCCAAATATGAAGACCCCAAAACAGACCGCGCTTGTCGCGGTAACGATCGCTGCTGGCCTGATGGTCGGCGCCTCCGCCACTTCGGCAACCGCCGCCGCCGGCCAGTGTGGCCGCGCGTCCTGGTACGCGCTGCACTCGAGGACCGCCTCGGGCGAGCGCATGAACCCCTCGGCGATGACCGCCGCCCACCGCACGCTGCCTTTCGGCACCAAACTGCGGGTCACCAACAAGAACAACGGCCGCAGCGTCGTCGTACGCATCAACGATCGTGGTCCCTTCATCAAGGGCCGGGTGCTCGACCTGTCGAAAGGCGCCGCCGGCCAGCTCGGCTTCATCGGCTCCGGCCAGACTTCGGTCTGCATGGCGCGCGTCTGATATGACCGTCTCTTGACCATGATCCCTCGCGGACCGCGGCTCAGCGGCGCAAGGCGAAAATTTTCGGGGATCATGGTCAGGTGTCCGGCGCGAAAGCCTGACACATATCCTACACATTTCGGCGGCGCACATTGAGCCGGCTGTGCCGTCCGGGGCCGGTTTTCAAGGCTTTGGACGAAAGAAGCATTGGTCACGCCACGGGACGTATTGCATCGCAGCAATTAGTTGTTAACCTCCCTGCGTGACATTCAAGGCTCGGCGCTGCTCGTCGTCCCTTCGGTCGAGGCAGCAGCGGGGTTCTTGATGTACTACCAGCTCTACGAAATGAACCATGCCGCCTTGCAGCCGGCCCGGCTCTATGCCGACGCTGTCCGGCTCTTCTACTCCAATCCGCTCAATCCGGTTTCGCACACACCCTGGGGCCGATCGATCGCGGCGGGCGCCGAACTGTTCGAGCGCACCACGCGCCGCTACGGCAAGCCCCAATTCGGCCTGGCCAAGACGGTGGTCGACTGGAAGAGCGTCGCGGTCACCGAAAAGACCATCTGGTCGAAGCCGTTCTGCAATCTCGTCCAGTTCGAGCGCGCCGTTCCCGCCGGACGCAAGGCCGACCCGAAGCTGCTGATCGTGGCGCCGATGTCGGGCCATTACGCGACGCTGCTGCGCGGCACGGTCGAGGCGATGCTGCCCTATGCCGATGTCCACATCACCGACTGGGTCGACGCCCGCATGGTGCCGCTGGCCGATGGCAGCTTCGATCTCGACGACTATATCGACTACATCATCGACATGCTGCACACGCTGGGTCCGGACACCCATGTGATGGCGGTGTGCCAGCCTTCCGTGCCGGTGCTGGCGGCGGTTTCGCTGATGGAAACGCGCGGCGACCCCTTCGTCCCTTCGACGATGACGCTGATGGGCGGACCGATCGACACCCGTCGCAACCCGACCGCGGTCAATCTGCTGGCCGAGGAAAAGGGCATCGACTGGTTCCGCGACAACGTCGTCATGCGCGCGCCCTGGCCGGTGCCGGGCTTCGGCCGTGAGGTCTATCCCGGCTTCCTGCAGCTTTCGGGCTTCATGAGCATGAACCTCGACCGCCACATCATCGCCCACAAGGACTTCTTCATGCACCTTGTGAAGCATGATGGCGACAATGCCGAAAAGCACCGCGACTTCTACGACGAGTATCTGGCGGTGATGGACCTGACGGCGGAATTCTACCTGCAGACCGTCGACACGGTCTTCGTGCGCCACGCGCTGCCCAAGGGCGAGATGACGCATCGCGGCACCAGGATCGATCCGTCCGCCATCCGCAACGTTGCCCTGTTCACGGTCGAGGGCGAGAACGACGACATTTCGGGTCTTGGCCAGACCAAGGCCGCGCAGGACCTGTGCGTCAACATCCCCGCCGACAGGAAGGCGCATTACATGCAGCCGGCGGTCGGCCATTACGGCGTCTTCAACGGCTCGCGCTTCCGCTCCGAGATCGTGCCGCGCATCGTCGACTTCATCACCAGCTATGGCCGCCAGAACCGGGTGGCGGTGAAGCCGAAGCTGGTCCGCACCGCCAAGCGGTAGGCAATTCTGGAAACGGAGCCGGACGGCGGTCCGATTCTGTTGCACAAGTGCCGCTGTCCCTCCCCGCGGGTAACCATGCTGCAAATCGACCCGACGTCGTAATTGACACGGAGTGTAAATCGCCCTTAACGTTTCGTTAACAACAGGGCGAGCGGGGACAATGAATTCCTCAACCATGCGAAGGCTGCGCGTATGCGTGGCAGCCGGGCTGGCAGTAACGGGAGGCTGGACGGCACCGGCCTGGGCGTCGGGCGCCATGGCGACCGGGGGCCTCACCTCGCAGCCGATCGGCCACTACGATTTCTGCAAGCAGCATCCGGACGAATGTTCGATCCGCCCGTCCAATCTCGCGCCGGCCGCCCTGACCGACGGGTTGATGCGCAAGCTGCTCAACGTCACCGCCAGGGTCAATGCATCAGTCAAGCCGATGAGCGACATGGACATCTATGGCAAGGACGAGGTCTGGGCCTATCCCGACAAGGGCGTCGGCGACTGCGAGGACTATGTGCTGGAGAAGCGGCGCCAGCTGTCCCGCATGGGCGTTTCGCTCGCCGATCTCTTGATAACCGTGGTGCGCAAGCCCGACGGTGAAGGTCACGCCGTGCTGACGGTGCGCACCGACGGCGGCGATTATGTGCTCGACAATTTGACCGACAAGGTCAAGCCCTGGGACCAGACCGGCTACCGCTTCCTCAAGCGGCAGGCGATCGACAACACCGGCCGCTGGGTCTCGATCCGCGGCGGCCAGCAGGTTCTGGTGGGTTCGGTGCAGTAGGGGCCGACAGCCGGGGACCGCTTGAGGCGGCGTAACCATCGCTTCGTCATCCTAGGGCGCAGCAGTCGCGAAGCGACGTCGCGGAGACCCTGGGATCCATGCCGTGACATCACCATAGAGCACAACGGCCCAGCAATACGCGCTGGTTATCTTCATGTCGGCACCGCCAGGTTCCGCACCGTTGCGGAGTTCGCAGGTCGCGGCATGGATCCTCGGGTCTGCGCGTCCGCTTCGCCCGTGGATGACGAACTCCTTTGGGGCCCCTCGAAATTTTTCATCCCTCCGTGAACCATTTCCGTTCGCCCGGCGACACACAGCCGTGGACGATAGAAACCCAAACCATGGAGACTTCAAATGACTGCTTTCCTGCGCAACACCCTTCTCGCCGCCGCTGCCGTTTCGGCCCTGACCGGATCCGCTCTGGCCGAGCAGACCATTCCAAGCTGCGCCAAGACCAGCCTCAACGACCTGTGGAGCGGCCGCTGTTGCGGCGCCGCCGGCGCGTCGGACTGCCTGGGCGGTGGCAATGGCGGCCGCGATCATGGCAACCATGGCGACCATGGCCGTGGCGGCAATGGCGGCAGCACGGCCGGCAAGAATTGATCTCACCATGGCTGCCCGTCGGCTACTCGCCGGCGGGCGCTGTTCTTGCGACCGGCGATCGCTCGGCCGTCGCAAAGTCGGAGCAAAGAACTGATTCTCTAACTCTTTGTTTTTACGCAATTCCCAAGGGGAAGCGCTACGCGCCTCTCCCCGGAAAACCGCTACGCACTTTTCCTGCAATTACTCTAGGATCGCCGGCCCAAGGCCGCCTGGATCGATCCTGTGATGCGGCGCAAGTCCGCCTCATCCAGCTTCTCGATGTTTTCGGCCAACAGGTTGGCGAGTTCGGTGGCGGCGGGGGAAAGACCCGACGTGTCCAGCCTGACGCGCGGGTGCGAGGCTTCGGCCAGCCGCGCCAGTTCCTCGGCATCGTCCCAGATGATGTTGAAATAGCCGATGATTTTCTGGATCAGCGTCCAGGTCGGCGCGCCGCGCCGGCCATGCTCCAGCGCCGAGAGATAGGCGGCGCTGACGCCGATCGCCGCGGCCATGTCCTTCTGGCTGACGCCGCGCTCGGCTCTCAGCGCCCGCAGCTTCTCGCCGAACGGCGTCATGAGCGCGCCCGCCGCAGCCTGATATAGAGCGCGCCCGAGCCGCCATGGTTGCGGGCGGCATGGTCGTGGCTGGAGACCAGCGGCCGGAACGCCGGCGTCGACAGCCAGGCCGGCACGGCGCGCCGCAAGACACCGTCGCCGCCCGAGGACGACCCCTTACCGGTGATGACCAGCACATAGCGGACGCCGCCGGCATGCGCCCGGTGCAGGAACGAGAACAGCAGCGAATAGGCCTCGTCCTGCGTCATGCCATGCAGGTCGACGCGGCCCTCGATCGGCAACCGGCCCTTCTGCAACTTGTCCAGGGTCGGCTCGTCGAGCCGGTGCGTGACATGCTGCACCTTCGGCTTTGCCGCGCCAGCCGGGCCGGCGGCGGGCTGGGCCGGCTGCGACGGCGTCGGCCTGGCATCGACGGCCATGTCTGCAATGTCGACGGCGGCGCGGCCCTTGAGCGGCTTGGCGGTGCGCGCCACCAGGTTCCACAGCACCCGGTCGTCCTCGCTGAGTTTGTCCGGACGCTTGCTCATCATGCGCCCCCGGCCAGCGCGCGCGGCACCAGCGCGTAGAAATCGGCGGCATTGCGCACCACGCCGGCAATCTCGCCGGCGGCATCGCCCGAGCCGGCGAACAGATCGCCGCGCGCCGGCCCGGTGATGGCCGAGCCGGTGTCCTGCGCGATCATCAGCCGCCGGAACGGCCTTTTGTCGAAGGCGGTGAGCGTCGGCGCGTCGATGTAAAAAGGCGTGCCGAATGTGTGAAGCAGCCGGTCGACGGCCATCGAGCGGCCTGGCGTCAGCGGCACCTTGGCGGCCGCGATCGGCCCGAGCGCGGCGTCATCCACCGCGGCCTCGCGGAAGAAGATGTAGGAACGGTTCTGCCACAGGATCTCGTCGACGCGCCGCGGATGCGCCTTGAACCAGGCGCGGATCGACTGCATCGTCACGTCCGCCAGCGGGATTTCGCCCAGCTCGCTCAGGATTTTGCCGGGCCCGGTAAAGCGCTGGCCGGATTTGGCGGCGTAGGTGACGCGGCAAAGCCGGCCGTCGGTCATGGCGAGCCGCGCCGCGCCTTGCACATGGATGAAGAAGGCATCGACCTTGTCGGCCAGCCAGGCGATCTCCAGTCCCTGGCCGGCGATCGCGCCGCGCTCGATCGCGCCACGGTCGGGGTATTCGGCCAGCCCGTCGGCGGCCCGGCGGGCGAAGGCGAGATAAGGATCCATCCCGGCCGGCCGGTTGGCGTCGTCGACGTCGACAAGATCGGCCGGCCGCGACAGCAGCGGCACGGTAAAATGCGCCGTCCGCACCGGCGAGGCCTCGACTTGCGGCTCGTAGAAGCCGGTGACGAGCCCGGCGCCGGTTTCCGGCCGGACCAGCATAGGAACGAAATGGCGCTCGAAGAAGGCGCGGGCCTCGGATCGGTTCGCCGGCGCGGCGCCGCGCGCTTGCGCATAGCCCTCGGCGAAGGCGCCGAAATCGACGCCCAGCGCACCGCTGCGATAGGGTTTTATCGGTACATGCAAGGCCGAACGGGCAAACGCCTCGAAGGCCGGCAGATGGTCGTCGTCGCTCCAGCCGGGCAGGTCGCCGAAGGACCTTTCAACAAGGAGAGGCGACAGCGACACCGGAGCCCGCCTGTTCCGGGCTCAGTCTTCTTCTTCGGTGGCGACGAGCTTCCAGTTCGGATCGCGCGAGCGCGTGTCGCGGGCGAAGGTCCAGACATCCTTGACCTCGGCCACGGTTTCCGGATCGCCGTCGATGACGGCGCCGGCCTGGTCGCGCGTCGCCGAGATCAGCTCGCTGATGATGCGCAGCGTCACATGCGCCTCGCCGCCCTTCATCTCGGCCGAGACGATGTCGGCCTTGTCGATGCCGACGAAGGAGGACTGGATCTTTTCCGACTTGGCCTCGCGCTCGCCGATCGCGGCGACGAACCCGTCATAGACCTCCCGCGACAAAAGGTTCTTCAGCGTTTTGCGGTCGCCGTCGGCATAGGCCATGACAATCATCTCATAGGCCATCTTGGCGCCGTCGACGAAACCCTTGGGATCGAAGGACGGGTCGTTGTCCTTGATCGCGCGCAGGCCCTTGTTGAGGTCGGTGTCGGGCTTGGCGAAGGCGTCGATCGCCGTATAGGCGTCGGCCGGCGCCGCCTCGCCGGGCAGCCGCTTGCGCGGCAGCGAAACCACATTTTCGGGCTTCTGCGTGGCCTCCTTGTCGGTGCGCGCCGCCGTGTAGGGGTCGAAGGGCGGCCGCTCGCTACCGGTCCGACGGCCCAGCACGTTGCGCAGCTGGAAGAAGATCACCACCGCCGCGATCAGGAAGAAAATCGTGCCGAAGTCGAAGAAGCCCATATTTTCCGCCAATCAATCCCTGCCTCTAGGCCGGACCGTCAAGCCGACAGGCCGCGGTCGCATAGCGTTCACCATTCAAAGCATATAGAACGCAAGGCGCAATCATTCAAATCAAAGGCAGGCATACCTATCTAACAGCCTCCGTGCCAGCGGCGATTGGTCGCCGGCGGGCCAAAACAATCGAATGGTCGGTAAAGACTTGCGCATTTCGCTGCTTCCCTTCTTTCTCCTCGCGCTGCCGCTGCTGGAAATCGCCGGTTTCGTCGTCGTCGGCCGTGAGGTCGGCGCGCTGGCGACGGTCGGCCTGGTGCTGGCCTCGAGCTTCGCCGGCGTGCTTCTGCTGCGGCACCAGGGTTTCGGTGTCATGGCCCGCATCCGCGCCGAGATGGCCGCCGGCCACGACCCCAGCCGCCAGCTCGCCCATGGCGCCCTGATCGTGGTCGCCGCGATCCTGCTGATCATCCCCGGCTTCATCACGGACATTGTCGGCCTGCTGCTGTTCCTGCCGCCGGTGCGCGACTTCGCCTGGAGCAGGCTCAAGGGCCGCATCGTCGTGGCCAGCAATTTCTCCACCGGCGGCTTCCGCCGCCAGCGCGACAAGGTCATCGACCTCGAAGACGGCGACTATTCGCGCGAGGACGACCTGAAGCGCGGCCCGGACCACAATTCGCCCTGGCGGCGGCTGAAGGACGATTAGGTCGCGGTTGCGGCTTGTTCCCGAACGTCGGCGCTGCCCCTCATTGTCCTGCCGGACATTTCTCCCCGTATAGTGACGGGGAGAAAGAGGCTGGCCGCAACGCGGGCCGCATCCTTCCAACGTTGATGATTGGCGAAATCATCGGACAGAGCACCCCCTTGTATCTACACGAGAGAGATTTCGTGGGATTGAAGCGATTGAGCCAAGGTCCGGGCGGCCGCCCGGACCTTGGCTTGGCGAAGTCGCCCGTACCACCTGAGGTTACAGCCGCGGGAGAGCTTGG
>NZ_SRTH01000276.1:0-279 GCF_004792065.1 Mesorhizobium sp. M8A.F.Ca.ET.165.01.1.1
ATGGAGAGCATGTGGCCCTAAGGCCTCTGCTCTTAGCTTCGTCCAGCTCGGGCGTGAATGGCCGAGTGACCGCTCTGGGCCAGAAACGGCCATCGAGAGAGGGGAGCGCCAATGTCCGCAATGAGGTCGGAACCGGACCCGGTCATCGAGCGCTGCCCCCGAAGGCCATGGCGACGGGCTGGTCGAGATCGGCTGGTATCCGTTGAAGGCGACCGAGGCGGGCCGCAAGCTGATGCATTGGCCCGAGATGGTCTACCAGTTCCACCGCGAAGGCTTTTC
>NZ_SRTH01000277.1:0-279 GCF_004792065.1 Mesorhizobium sp. M8A.F.Ca.ET.165.01.1.1
CGCCTCCTCGCGCTGCGCACGGCTGTCGCCGGCGTGCCGCGGCCGGCGGTCGGCGACGACTTCCTGGCGCGCATCGCGGCCATCGCCGAGGCGAAAGGTTCCGACGAAGCCGAGGCAGCGTCAGTCCGGCATCGGCATCGATCTCCACGATCCATACGCCGTCCTTCGGTGTGTGCCGGGCGGCAAACTCCTGCGTATTGCCGGGAGAGGTGCCGACGGCCGCGGCGAGCGTCACCGCTTCATCCTCGGCCTGGTAGGCCGGGTGGCGGAACAGCATTC
>NZ_SRTH01000278.1:0-279 GCF_004792065.1 Mesorhizobium sp. M8A.F.Ca.ET.165.01.1.1
GGAAACAGCGCGTCGGCGCGCTTCCACTGGTGGCCATTGGCGGGCTTACGGTCGAGCGCATTGCCGGTGTCTTCGCGCAGGGCGCGCAATGCGCCGCAGTAGTGACCGATATCACCCGCAATGCGCAACCCGAGGCGCGCGCAGTGGAATGGCTGGCGGCGACGCGCTGTTTCCAGATGGCGATGCGGTCCAGCCCCTGCGGCGCCCATTTCATCGCCTTGAGGATGGTCGGGTAGATCGGGCCGAGCGCGACATAGTCCGGTTCGGCTTGCAGCGCGG
>NZ_SRTH01000279.1:0-279 GCF_004792065.1 Mesorhizobium sp. M8A.F.Ca.ET.165.01.1.1
GAATGCGGCGGCGGCGTTCGTCTATGTCGAGATCTGGGCGATCCCCGGCGGGTTCGATCAGGCGTCGATCGGTGCCGGTGCCCGCGACGACAATCTCTGGCGCGAACACGGCACGCTCGACATGCACGTCATGGTGCCGAAGGGGACCGGAAGCCGAGACGGTCGCGACAAAGCTGGACAGCTGATCGACCTGTTCAGAGGGCAAGACCTTAGCGGCCTCACCTTTCTCGAGGCTTCAATCGGAGAAGGCCAACCCGGGCGGCCCTTCGCCAACTACTG
>NZ_SRTH01000280.1:0-279 GCF_004792065.1 Mesorhizobium sp. M8A.F.Ca.ET.165.01.1.1
CACATGGCAGCCGCCTGTGCTTCGGAGGTCGCGACCAGCCCGTCGACGATTGCCGCCTCTTCCCAGATCGCCGCCAGCCCGTCCTCGAGCGCCGCCCGCGCCGTCTCGACGCTGTCGGCGCCCAGGCCCAGCACCAGCAGGCACGGCGCCTCGAGCGGCAACTGCCCGGGCGCGTAGCCCAACGCCCGCTGCATCAAGGCGGCAAAGCGCTGCCAAAGGATCTCGGCGCCGGTGAGCCGCGTTCCGGTCTGGCCCAGGAAATGCCGCACTATGCGCTGC
>NZ_SRTH01000281.1:0-278 GCF_004792065.1 Mesorhizobium sp. M8A.F.Ca.ET.165.01.1.1
CTCCGCCGCACCATGGCCGAAGGCGACAGCCATCTCTTCAACACCCTGGTGCTCGACATCCACCCTTACGTGCAGGACCAGATGTTCGCCGAGCGCGAGGGCATTTTCGGCAGGCGACTGGTGGCGGGCGCGTTCGTATTCTCCGCCGGGCTTGGCCTCGTCGCCACCAATTGCGTCAACGCCTTTTCCTACGGCTACGACAAGCTGCGCTTCATCAAGCCGGTCTTCATCGGCGACACCATCTATTCGATCCGCACCAACATGGCGAAAAGGCCTCG
>NZ_SRTH01000282.1:0-278 GCF_004792065.1 Mesorhizobium sp. M8A.F.Ca.ET.165.01.1.1
AGCCGACGACATGTTGTTGCGGCAGGCGCTGGAACTGCAGAAAGCCGAACGGCTGCCGGAGGCGGAAGAACTCTGCCATCGCGTTTTGGCGAGGACGCCGGAGCATGCGCTCGCTTTATACATTCTGGGAACTCTGGGCGTCGATTTCGACGCCGAGCTGGCCGCCAAGTATTTCGAGCGGGCGGCCATGCAAGAGCCTAACAATCCTTACTATCGTCTCAGCCTCGTCGAAGCTTGGTTGAAGGCCGGGGACTTCCCGCCAGCGATCAAACATCTGC
>NZ_SRTH01000283.1:0-278 GCF_004792065.1 Mesorhizobium sp. M8A.F.Ca.ET.165.01.1.1
GCTGGTCGAGGCGCGGCACGGCGATAGCCCCAGCGTCCTGAGCCGGGGCTATCTTGGCCATGGTTTCGGTTGTCGTCGTCATGCTGCCTTTGCCGGAAGCGCCGTGGCGGACAGCACCACGTCGATATTGCCCCGGATCGCGTTGGAATAAGGGCAGATCTTGTGCGCTTCCGATACAAGCGCCTCGGCGCTCGCCTGACCAAGCCCCTTGATTTCAGCCGCCAGCGCGACGCCGAGGCGGAAGCCGCCCTGGTCGTTCGGATGGAGGCTCACTGTGG
>NZ_SRTH01000284.1:0-278 GCF_004792065.1 Mesorhizobium sp. M8A.F.Ca.ET.165.01.1.1
AGCGCCTCGAAATCCGGCAGGTCGCGCAGCGTGTCGAACCCGAAGTGCGAGAGGAAGGTTTTCGTCGTGACATAAGTGTAGGGCGCACCAGGCTGCGGACTGGGGGAGCATGAGGATTTGTGGGGCGGGCTGGAACGAAGTATGTCGTCACCGTTGAATCTTGACGGGGCCGGCGGATTTGAAAAGGGCAAAACGGGCAGCGACGAAAACTGCCGGAGAGGCGGCAGCCTCGGAGGATGAGATTTCCATCCTGCAATTCCGCATCTGGCTGAAGGACG
>NZ_SRTH01000285.1:0-278 GCF_004792065.1 Mesorhizobium sp. M8A.F.Ca.ET.165.01.1.1
GCGACACGAAGCGCACCAAGACATGCGCCGCGCTCTTGCGGCCGTGCACTTCCAGCGGCACGCCGGCCTGCGTCTCGATGACGAGATCGAAGGCTTTCGGCTGTTCGCGCAGCGCGGCTACCGCGTGCTCCAACGCCGCCGCCGAACGCGGCATAAGCCAGCGGCCGAAGGCCAGGAAAGCCGACCTGTCGTCCGGCGCGCCGCTTTCCAGCGGCAGGCTGCCGATCAGTTCGGCCTTCTTGTTGTCCGTGGTCCAGACGATCAGGCGCTGGTCGCGC
>NZ_SRTH01000028.1:0-51049 GCF_004792065.1 Mesorhizobium sp. M8A.F.Ca.ET.165.01.1.1
ACAAACCGTAGCCGCTCGTCCATGATCCCAGTTTCTCGCCAAACCATCGCCGGTCCTCCCGGCGGACAAGAAAACTGTCACCCATGCTATCGGTCCATTCTGTTACCTATCTATCCGGTTCGGACACCGGCATCCTCTCCCCGTATAGTGACGGGGAGAGGGGCGCTGTCGTCGCCGGTTTCGCCAATCGCCGACGTTGCAGGAAGAGTGCCGGCACTGCGGGCAGCCTTCTTCTCCCCGTCGCTATACGGGGAGAAGTGTCCGGCAGGGCGATGAGGGGCAGCGCTGACTTCAATGATTGCCGGTCCCGGCCGCAAGTTGGTCCGAAGTGGTTGCTCCATCGAATTCGCGGCCTCGCCAAAGCTTGGGAATTCTCCTAACCTCGCTCTCGGCATCTTTCGCGATGGGGGAGTTTTCGCACCATGAATTCCGCGCTTCGCCGTCTTGTTGTCGCCGCCGCCTGCATGGTTGGCGCCGGCGCGGTTTACGCGCTCGCCGAAGGCGGCGGTAACCTCGTCGTATTCGACTGGTCGGGCTATGAGGATCCGCTGCTGCATCCGGCGTACACGACCAAATACGGCGCCGAGCCGACCTTTGCTTTCTTCGGCGACGAGGACGAGGCCTTCGAGAAGATGCGCGCAGGCTTCAAGGCCGATGTCGCGCATCCCTGCTCGCAAAGCGTGGTGAAGTGGCGCGAGGCCGGCCTGCTGCAGCCGCTCGACACGTCCCGGATCGCTGGCTGGAAGGATCTCAATCCAGGTATCATGGCGATGAAGGATCTCGCCGTCACCGCCGACGGCAAGGCTTGGTTCATGCCATTCGACTGGGGCAACACCTCGCTGCTCTACCGCACCGACAAGGTGACGGCCCAACAGGCACAGTCGCTCAAGATTTTCGCCGATCCGCGGTTCAAGGGCCGCGTCACCATCGGCGACAATGTCGATGACGCCTATGCGCTGGCGAGCCTAGTCATCGGTCTCAAGGACTGGACCAAGATGACCGACGACCAGTTCAAGCAGGCGTCCGCTTTCCTGCGTGACGTGCACAAGAACATCCGTTTCTACTGGACCGACGACACCGACCTCAACCAGGCCTTTATCGGCAACGAGGTCGACCTCGTCTGGGGCTGGAACGAGACCTTCGTGACGCTGAAGGGACAGGGGCTGCCGATCGCCATGAACCGCGAGACCAACGAAGGGATTTCGACCTGGGTGTGCGGCTACGTGCTGATGAAGGATGCGCCAGGCAAGCTCGACGAGGCCTATGATTTCCTCAGCGCCGTCAATGCGCCCGGCGTGTCGGACTATATGGTCAAGACCTTCGGCTACGGCCACGGCAATGGCGCCGGGATGGCTGCGATCGACCACAAGGTGCTGGCCGACCGCGGCTTCGACAATCTCGACAAGTTCCTCGACAAGACCTTGTTCCAGCAGCCCGTCGCGCCGGAGTTGAAGCGGCGCATGGTCGCCGAGTTCGAGAAGATCAAGGCCGGCTATTGAGCGACAAGACCGAAAGGACCGGCGTCGTCATCGTCGGGGCTGGCTTCACCGGCCTCTCGGCCGCGATCGAATTGAAGCGCGCCGGCGTCGATTTCGTGCTGGTGGAAGCCCGCGATCGTGTCGGCGGCCGCGTCGAGGCGGTGCGAAACGGACTTGGCGAGCGCATCGACAGCGGCGGCCAGTTCCTGTGCGAGGACATGCCGCAGCTGATGGAACTGGCCCGGGTCCGCGCCAAGACCTTCGTCGAGACCTACGTCGAGGGCGATTTCATCACCCATCCGGCGATGTCGGCCCCGAGAGCCGAGCGCACCTATCATGCCTCGATGGCGATCCGCGAACGCATGAACAGGATCGAGCCCAACGATCCCGCGATCGAGGGCCTGACCGTTGCCGACTGGCTCGAAGGCCAGAACGACACGGCTGACGCCAAGGCGGCCTTCCGGTCGATGATCGAAGGCCTGTGGTGCCTGGCCCTGGAGAAGGTGCCGCTCTGGTACCTGATCGACAATGACCGGCGCATCACCAATGAGGTGCCGGAGCTGCAATATTCCCTGCGCGAGACCATGCAGTCGGTGGCCGACGATCTGGCTAGGGATTTCGGCGGCCGGGTGAGGCTCGGTGAACCGGTCACCCGCATCGAATATGGTCCGCCAGGGGTTCGTGTTGTCTCGAGCAATGGCGTGATCGAAGCGCGCGCCGTTCTGGTGGCCGTGCCGCCGGCGACAGCCGCGAAGCTCGATTTCACGCCCGTCCTGCCAGCAGCCTTGGACAGGGCGCTCGGCGCCTGGGAAAGCGGCGCCGTGATCAAGATCCTAGTGCGCTATCCCAGGCCATTCTGGCGCGAGCGGGATTTGAGCGGGATGGTGATGTGGCGGGATCTGCCGGGGCTGTTTGCCTGCGACGCCAGCAAGGATCCCGATCATGCGGCGCTTGTCGTCTTCGCCGGCGGGCCGCTGGCGCTGCGCTGGCACAAACTCGGCGAGGCGGACCTGCGGGCGCAGGTGACGATGAGGCTTGTGGAGGCGCTCGGTCCGGAGGCCGCGGACAGTCTCGATTTCAGCCGCCGCGACTGGACGCACGATGGCTGGAGCGGCGGTGCCTATAGCGACCTGATCATCGACGTGACGGCGAGGGATGCCGAACGCACCATTCTTGCCGGTGCGCCGCCGCTGCATTTCGCTTCGTCGGAATTGTCGCCGTCATTCCCGGGCTATGTCGAAGGCGCGATTGTGGCCGGGCGCATTGCGGCGCGCAGGATCATCGCCGATGTTCAGTCGGCCATCGCGACCAGGGCTTCGGGATCATAGGCGAGGCGGATCGGGGTGCCGACCGGGATATCGTCGGCGCCGAAATCGTTGGTCTCTGTCACCGACAACGGCTTTTCCAGGCCCGGGATTTCGACGATCAGATGGGTGATCTCGCCGAAATAGTGGCGCTCGACCACCTTGCCGGCGACCTCGAATTTGGCTGTCGCGTTGTCCCATAGCACGCGCAGCCGTTCCGGTCGGATGCCGAGCGTGGCGGCGCCGCCATTGCGAACGAAGGCCTTGGGCTTGTCGGTCTTGATGCGGCCGAATCCGAGCGTGTCGACGATCAGCGAGGCGCCATTCTCCTCGACGATCTCGGCCTTGACGAAATTCATGCCGCCAAGAAAGTCGGCGACCTGGCGGTTGACCGGACGCTGGTAGATTTCCTTTGGCGAGGCGACCTGCGCGATCTTGCCGCCGAACATCACGGCGATGCGGTCGGACATGGCGAGCGCCTCATACTGGTCGTGGGTGACGAGCACGAAAGTGATGCCGACCGCCTGCTGCAGCCGGCGCAACTCGACTTGCATCTGCTCGCGCAGCTTCTTGTCAAGCGCCGACAGCGGCTCGTCGAGCAGCAGAACTTTTGGCCGCATCACCAGGGCACGGGCAAGCGCGACGCGCTGGCGCTGGCCGCCGGAAAGCTCGGTGGCAAGCCGCTTGCCGAGGCCGGTGAGCGAGACCTGCGCCAATGCTTCCTCAACCCGGCGCTTCTCCTCGCCGCCCTGCAGCTTCAACCGCTTCAGCCCGTAGGCGACGTTCTGCTCGACATTGAGGTGCGGGAAGATCGCGTAGCTCTGGAACACCATGTTGGTCGGCCGGCGGTTGGCCGGGATGCCTTCCATGGGCTGGCCGCCGACCGCGATCGAACCGCTGGTCGGATTGTCGAAGCCGGCGATCATGCGCAAAAGCGTGGTCTTGCCGCAACCGGAGGGTCCGAGCAGCGAGAAGAACTCGCCTTCCCTGATGGTCAGGGAGGCGTCGTCCAGCGCCTTGAACGCTCCGTAGCTGCGAGTGACGTTGCGGATCTCGATCATCGGCCTTTCGGATTGGATCCTGTCCGCGTGAGGGCGCTCGATCCGCGGCTGCTCAGGCATAGAGGCCTCCCTCGTTCTGGGTACGTCTGGCCGCGCGGCGACGCAGGATTTCGGCGATCGTCATCAGCAGGAAGGAGGCGACCAAAAGCAGCGTGCCCAGCGCCAGCACGCCGGGCAGCTTCGACGCGAAACGCAACTGGCCCCAGATGTAGATCGGCAGTGTCGCCTCGGTGCCTGTCAGGAAGAAGGCGATGATGAACTCGTCCAGCGAGATGGTGAAGCAGACCAGCAGGCTGGAAATGATCGCCGGCGCCACCATGGGCAACGTCACGCGCCGGAAGGTGCCGAAGGCGCTTTCGCCGAGATCGGCGGAGGCTTCCTCGAGGCTGCGGTCGAAACCTTCGAAGCCGGAGGTCAGCACCGTCATCGAATAGGGAATGCAGACCAGGACGTGGCCAAGCACGACGGTGAACAGTGACAAGCTCAAACCAAGCTGCAGCATCACCAGCAGCATGGAGATGGCAACGATGACTTCGGGCAGCACAAGCGGCGCCATGATCAGCCCGTTGATGGCGCGGCGGCCGGGATAGCGGTAGCGGGTGATCGATCGGGCGGCGAGGATGCCGAGTACGGTGGAGAGGATGGCCGCCGAGACGCCGACGATCAGGCTGTTCCAGGCGGCGTCGAGCAGCGCCGGTGTGCGCGGCAGGTCTTCGTACCATTGCAGGGTGAAGCCGGTCAGCGGGAATTTCGGCGTCGCCGCCGTGTTGATCGAGAAGATCGGCAGGAAGATGACAGGCAGATAGAGGAAGACGATGTAGAGGAACGCATAGGCCGACAGCCAGCCGCCCGGCAGGAAGCGCGCCCTCATCGCGCCATCCTCTGCAAGGTGCGGATGATCAGCACCGTGGCGCCCGCCATCAGGGAGACGATCAGCATGGTGGTGACGGAAAGTGCGGCGCCGAGCGGCCAGTTGGCGGCCTTGCCGAACTGCGCCTGGATAGCGTTGGCGATCATGACGCCGTCCTTGCCGCCGACGAGCTTTGGCGTGACATAGTCGCCGACCGTCGGGATCATGACGATCAGCGCCGCGGAAATGATGCCTGGCGCCGACAGCGGCAAGGTCACGCGCAGGAACGAGCGCAAGGGACCATCGCCAAGATCGGTGGCCGCTTCGACCAGCGTGCGGTCGACCTTCTCCAGCGAAACGAAGATCGGCAGAATGGCGAAGGCCGCCCAGGCATGGGTGAGGGTGATGATGACGGCGCTCGAATTGTAGAGCAGGGCTGTCGACGGTTCGTCGATGATGCCGAGGCCCATCAGGCCGGAATTCAAGACGCCGTTATAGCCCAGGATGACCTTCCACGACATCACGCGCAAGAGATAGCTGGTCCAGAACGGTATGGTGATGAGGAACAGCCACAGGCTCTTGTGACGGCCGCCATGGAAGGAAATGAAGTAGGCGATCGGATAGGCGAGGACGACGGTGAACAGGCTGACCGTCAGTGAGATGTAGAGCGAGCGCCACAACAGATCGCGGTAGATCGGCTCGGTCAGCGCGACGCGGTAGTTCTCCAGCGTGAAGGTGCGGTCGATCGTCAGGTAATGCTGCGTCCAGAATGAATGGGCGATGACCACCATGATCGGCAGGACCAACAGGATCAGCGCGTAGAGGAAGGTCGGGCTGATCAGGGCAAAGCCCTGTACGGGCTCGGATCGCAGAAGGGCATTTCGTCTGGCCCGCGTCATGCGCAACGGGGCGACCCTTCCGCAGCCACAGTCATTGCAGGGCACCGGGGGGCAGGGCTCCGGGTGCGATCTCGGTTGCTGGCCTGGACTGTCCCGCCATACGGCATCCCATTGGGCTGGCGCCGGCTATTGTTCCCCTTGCCGGCTTTCTTTCATCATGCGCGCATCCGCGGATTGAAATCAAGCGCTAATTCTGCAATGTTGATTGAACGGACATTCAAAATCGGGTGAGCAGGGCGACGATTTCGGCCATGGCGGACCGGATTGATGCCCGGGAAATTCGAGGGATGATGTGGAGGCGATGATGGCGGCTCTGAGAGATCTGAAGGCACGCGAAACGGCTGGCCCTGGCAACGACGATGCGGCCGAACTGGCCAGGCGTCATCTCATCCAGCCCTGGCCTTATGCCGGTTCCGTCGGTTCGGAGGCGCGCGCGCTGATCGGTGAGGGCGATGGCATCTACATCACCGACAGCACCGGCAAGCGGCTGATCGATGGGCCTGCCGGCATGTGGTGCGTCAATGTCGGCCATCGTCGAGAGGAACTCGCCAGGGTGATGTACGATCAGGCGATGGCGCTGTCCTACAACACGCCTTGGTACACGATGAACGCGCCATCGGCGGAGCTTGCCAAACGCATCGCCGGCCATGCCCCAGGCGAACTCAGCCATGTCTTCTACACCACGGGCGGTTCCTCGGCCGTCGAGACGGCGCTGCGCTTCATGCAGTTCTACAACAATGTGCGTGGCCGGCCGGAAAAGAAGCTCATCCTGAGCCGAGGCGGCGCCTATCATGGCTCGACCTATCTGTCGGCCTCGCTCAATGGCCGTCCGCGCGATCGCGACTGGATGGACGGCGCCGACGAATTGGTGGTCAAGCTGTCCTCGCCCGATCCGTTCAGGCGCCCGCAAGGGATGAGCCTTGCCGCCTTCACCGATTTCCTCGTCGACCAGTTCCGCGACACGGTGGCGCGCGTCGGCGCCGACAGAATAGGCGCCTTCGTCGGCGAACCGGTGCAGGCTTCCGGCGGCGTCGTCGTGCCGCCCGATGGCTATCTCAAGCGTATCCGCGAGATCTGCCGTGGCAACGACATCCTCTACGTCTCCGACGAGGTGGTGACGGGCTTCGGCCGGCTTGGCCATGTCTTTGCCTCGGGCGATGTGTTCGGCATCGATCCGGACATGATCACCTTCGCCAAGGGCGTCACCTCAGGCTATTTCCCGCTCGGCGGCGTCATCATCTCGGAGCGGCTGCTGGAAAACCTGCGCCGGTCCAACCATCCCGATGCGCTGTTCGGCCATGGCCTGACCTACACCAGCCATCCCGTCGGCTGCGCGGTGGCCTTGAAGAATCTCGACCTGCTGGAGGAAAGCGTGCTTGCCCACACGCAGGCGGTCGCGCCCTATTTCCAGGCGCGGTTGAAGACGTTGGAAGAGCTGCCGCTGGTCGGCGAGGTGCGCGGCGTGGGGCTGATGGGCTGCGTGGAATGCGTCGCCGACCGCGAAAGCAAGGATCCACTGCAACTCGACAAGGATGTCGGCAAGCGCATCGACGCCCACTGCCACGAACTTGGCCTGCTGGTGCGGCCACTGATCAACATGTGCGTGATGTCGCCGCCACTGATCATCACGCGCGAGCAGATCGACGACATGGTTGGCATCTTGCGCGAAGGCATTTCACGCACGATGGATGATCTCAGGAAAGAAGGCGTGTGGCGGGGATGATTGGCAGCTTCTACCCTCGCGACCGCAGCGCGTCGTTCAGATTCCACATGTCCTTTTCCTCTGGCGCGGTCTCCAGGCCCAGCACCGGAATCTGCTTGCGCAGGTGGTCGTGGTGCGTGCGTACGCCATATTCGAGGTCGGAGAGGTAAAACCCCTCGAAGGCCTCGGACAGCATGGATTCGTTCGACCAGACCGAGAGCTGCACATCTTCCGACATGGTGTCACGATCGATACGGAAGGAGAGGTAGCGGGCAGCGGCCTGCTCGCGACTTTCATCGCGGTAGCGATAGATGGCGCCACGCAGCAGGGTCTCACCCGTCGACAGCGGGAACTCCTGGTAGAACTGCACCGATTCCGGCATCACCGACAGAACGGCGTTGGGGAAGATGCCATAATAGACCCAGGCCTTCCTGAGATGGTCCGGCAGATGCGTCGGCTCCGGCGCGATCTTGACGTAGTTCCTGACGCTCCAGCGGCGGCCGGCATGCGGGTTGTAGGTGGCGAAGGAGCGCGAGACGCCGTTGATGAAGGGCTCGTCGAAATAGGTGGCGCCATAGAGATCCTGCAGGGCCGGATGCGCCATGGCGACGTGATAGCCTTCATTGTCGACGTCGCGCACCGACTTCCAGTTGACCGGTGTCTTCTGGGTCCAGATGCCCCAGGAGGGCACCATGTCGGCGGCCTTGTAGTGTGCGAATTCGGGTTCGATCGGCTTCAACAGCTCGGCGACCGAGGGCTGTGGCCCGCCATTGCGGAAGCGGATGAAGATGAAGCCCATCCAGACTTCGAGATCGAGCGGCATCAGGCCGAACTCGGTCTTGTCGAGATCGGGGAAGGAGCGCGGCCGGGCGGCGCCGCGCAACGTACCGTCGAGGTTGTAGACCCAGCCATGGAACGGGCAGACCAGCGCGTTCTTGCAATTGCCCTGGCTGTCGGCCACGACGCGGCTGCCGCGGTGGCGGCACATGTTGTTGAAGCCGCGCACGACGCCGTCCTTGCCGCGTACGATCAGAGCGCGCTCGCCAATGACATCCATGGTGAGATAATCACCGGCATTCGGTATGTCGCAGACATGTCCGGCGATCTGCCAATGATTGCGGAAAACATACTCCTTCTCCAGTTCTAGAAGGGCGGCGGAATGGTAACTCCAGCCCGGTAATCCCCGCCGGTCCCAATCGTTCGGGATTGCCACGTCACGGAGGTGCGGGTTCATGAACCGTCTCTTCTTTTTATTGAATATGCATTCAATATAATCATATTTTGCATTGAAATGCAATGGCTTGTGGAAATACGCAGATTCCGTATCGGAAATGTAAGCCCAGGTTCCAACGGCATCCGGCTCCGCCGCGGGCCCCGAAAACCCCGGAAAATCCGGGTGTTAGCCGGACTTCCACAACCTCCGCCCTGTCGCCGGTTCACGCTGCAAATCGCGCCCCTCGACAAGGTATTGCGCTGGCAAGAAAGCCCCGGCGGCGCACGGAGGGCAACCCGCCACTCAGGTCAAAATAGCCAATGACCGATTTTGACCGTTTCTGCCCGCATGGATGTTTCAATCCGGTTACATTGCCGCGCTCTCGTCACCTTTGCGCCGTTACAGAGCGCGATTAAATTCGTTTTATCGCAAAAAGAAAATCAACGAAGGGGAAGATGATGCATGCGAAAGTCCAGATCACCAGCGGCAACCGCTTTCAGGCTCCAGAGCGCGCTGACCGCCGCCCGAAGCTGGCCCTTCGCCAGCGTGCCAGCGACCACCCGATGGCAATGTTCATGGCGCTGGCTGCTTGCGCCTTCGCCGGCATGGCGTTCACGCCGACGGTCGGTCCGGCCTTCGCTTCGTTGAATCCGCCTGCCAACGTCATCGAAGGTGCGCCGACCACAACCACGACCGCCCGCCTGCCGATGCCAGCGATCGATTTCGCCTGCAAGGGGCAAGCCTGGGGCGCCGAGAGCGTGGATTGCCTGCGCGCCATCGCCCAGCAGTCCGGAACGCACAAGGTCCGCGCGATCCGCATGATCGCCAACGCCGTGCCGGTGACCAGCACGCCGAACATCTTCTGATTTTTGTCTCCGGGTTTCTGCCTGGGCATGATTCCGAAAACAGGTTCCCGTTTGGGGATCATACCCTGACCTCCCCGAGCGCACCTCCAGCGCTCTCCTCGGCTCCCGCCGCACGTCGGCCGGGGGCCTCTTTTTATGCTTTCAACGCGGCCTGCTCGGCAATGGTCGAAAGCACGCTGCGTACATCCAGCGTGCTGAACGGTTTTTCGAGGATCTGGGGCCGCTGCTGCGCCGGCAACGCCTCGATTTCCGCCTTCGCGCCGATGAGGTCGCCGGTGACCAGCACGAAGCGCCGCGCCAGGTCGGGGCGCTCGGCGAGCAGTTCGCGGTAGATCGAAATGCCTGATGTGCCGGGCATGCGCAGATCCGAAAAGACGATGTCAGGCGGCATGTGGCCGCTCAAGGTGGCGGCGCTCGATTCCCAGACCGGCGCGATCCGCGACTTGATGCCCATCAATTCGAGAATGTCGGACAAGGACCCGGCGACGTCAGGCTCGTCATCGATGATCAGGGCATGGCGCAGGCCGCTCGATCGCGGCTGGCTTTCGCCAGCTGCGATCATGCCTGCCGAGATAGCGGGCAACTGGACGACGAAACGCGCGCCTCTCGGCTGCACTTCCTCGAACCAGACATTGCCATTGTGCCGCTCGATGATGGATTTCGAAATCGACAGGCCGATGCCGGTGCCGACACCGACCGGCTTGGTGGTGAAATAGGATTCGAAGATGCGGGAGCGGATGGCTTCGGGAATGCCGGGGCCGTTGTCCTCGACCGAGAAGCCGGGATTGCCCCGGTCGCCACGGAAGCTCCGCACCTTGATCAGCCGATCGCCGGCGACGCCAGCCAGGGCGTGCTGGCTGTTGATGAGGAAATTGGCCGCCACCTGCGTCACGTGGTCGGCGTCGGCCATGGCCAGCAAGGGACCCGGTGCGAAATCGGTATCGATGATGATGCCGCTCGAGCGCGCGCCATAGGCGGTCACTTCGAGAGCGGCGCGGATCACCTGGTTGAGATCGGTCTCGGCCTGCGCCGCCGGATGGAGGCGGACCATCGACAGGAAGCTCTTGACGATGCGCCCGCAGCGCTCGGCGGCGGCGCGCACTTTTTCGGCGCGCACCTTGGTCTGCGGATCGCTTGCGAATTCATGCAGCAGCGTCGATTGCGCGACCACCACGGCCAGCGGGTTGTTGAGTTCGTGTGAGACGCCCGCGAGCAGCGAGCCCATCGCCGCCATCTTCTCGTTCTGGTGCAGCTTCTCGCGCTGCCGGTTGATCTCCTCCTCGGCGCGCAGCCTCTCGCGCAGGTCGCGGATGGAGCCGAAGATCAGCCGGCGGTCGGCGACCCGCATCTCGGTCGCCGTCAGCTCGATCGGAAAGACCTCGCCGGCGGCATTCTGCGTCACCGTCTCGAGCCGCTGGCCGACCATGGGCGCGCCGCGGCCGGACATGTAGTCGGCGCCCGAGGAATAGCCCTTGCGGTAATATTCCGGAACGACGGTATCGAGCAGGTCCTTGCCGAGGATTTCGCTGCGCTGGAAGCCGAACATCTTTTCCGCGGCCGGATTGAATTCGATGATCGATCCGGCCTCGTCGATGACGATGATGGCGTCGAGCGAGGCCTGCAGCATGGTGCGGCGGATCACCTCGCTGGCATGGGCGTCGGAAGGGGAGTGTTCGATGGCGTCGCCGATGGCGAGCGCGATGATGTGCAGCGTCGCCTCTTCCTCATCGGTCCATTCACGCTCCTCGACGCAATCATTGACGGCGAGCGTGCCCCAGAGATGGCCGTGCGCGAAGACCGACACCGACAGGAACGACTTGATGTTCTGCTTTTCGAAATCGGCCCTCAGGAACCCCGAGAGATCACGCGTATGCCCGGCGAATATCTTGCCTTGCCGCTCATCCTCGGCCAGCCGCTCCAGCAGCGGATCCGAATTGACGATCGACTGCATGATGACGGTCGGTGAGGCCAGTTCGCCGCCAAAATCGGGGTCGATCCAATAGGCGGCGACCGACTGAGCGAAACCCTGGCCGGGCAGTTCGCGCAAGCGGAACAGGATGCCGCGCTGGCATTCCATGGCGTGGCACAGCGTTTCCAATACGCCGTCCATTTCGCGCTGCCAGTCGCCTGCCTCGCGCAGCCGGCGCACGACACGCACGGCCGCCATCGCCGCGCCTTGCCTGAAACCCTGCATATCCGTGCTTGCCGTGTCGCCCGTCATTGTCAACCGCTATTCCAGAGTCACGCCATCGATCGGCTGGCAACGGCCGTGGAGCGGAACCCCCGTGGGTCTGACGCTCAGTTGCCGTCGCCGGTCGGCAGCGAGAAGATATAGCCTTCGCCGCGTACCGTGCGCAGGAATTTCGGATTGGCCGGGTCCGTCTCGATCTTCTTGCGCAGACGCATGATGCGGATGTCGACGGCGCGCGATGATTCCGGATCCTCGGTGAAGCCGATCGCCTCGGAGATCGCAGCCCGGGTCAAGAGCCGGTTGGCGCGGGTCAGGAAAACCTCCAGCACGTCGAATTCGCTCTTGGCCATGTCGATCACAGTGCCGTTGGCGCCGGTGACCAGCCTGCCGTCGAGATCGGCCTGGAAGGGGCCGAAGGCGACGGAGCGGCGGTCGGTCCTGGCTTTCCTGTCCTGCGGCACTATCGGCTGCGGGACACGGCGCAGCACGCTGCGCACCCTGGCCAGCACCTCGCGCAGTTCATACGGCTTGACGATATAGTCGTCGGCGCCGAGTTCCAGCCCGACGATGCGGTCGAGCGCGGTGCCGGCGGCGGTCGCATAGATGATGCCGATCGGCATTTTCGAGCGCAGCCAGCGGCCGAGCGACAGGCCATCCTCGCCAGGCATGGCGATGTCGAGGATGGCCAGATGGAAGGGCTGCGTCTCGATCAGGCTGCGCGCGGCGGCCGCGGTTTCCGCGGTCGCCACATCATAGCCCGCGGCGCCGAGATATTCGGCGACCGCGTCCCTCAGGTCGGGCTCGTCCTCGACGATGACAATTCTTGCCCGCACGATGCTCTCGCTCCCACTTTCAGTGGAAAGTAGATTGGGTATAAACATGATGTCCAGCACTCATATCCGGTTGCCAGGGAACGGTTGGAAAACATGGCCGCACGAGCCGTCATCGCGCTTGTTTCCGTCGCCGAGGTCGTGGCGACCGAGCTTGCCGACCATCTTGAGCGGCGCGGCCATGACGTGCGTCAGGCGCGGCAGCCCTGGGAGGCGGAATCGCTGCTGGAGGGCAGAGGCATCGATGTCGTCGTCGTCGGGGACAGCCTCAGCCAGGCGGAAGGGCGGGATCTGCTCAGGCGTTATGGCGGCCAAGGCGGGGGCGGCGAACATGGACCGGATTTCATCCTGATATGCCGGCCGGCCGATCTCCTCGACAAGGTGCTGGCGCTCGAGCTTGGCGCCGCCGACGTCGTCGAAAGTCCGCTCAATGTCAGGGAACTCGCCGCGCGTGTCGGCGGCCTGCTTTCGCGGCGTGGCAGGGGCACCCAGGAACTGATCGTGCTGGAGAACGCGACCGTCGATCTGAGATCGGCGATCGTCATGCATCGCTCCGGTACGCAGGAGCAGCTCTCGCCCGGCCAGGTGGCGCTGCTCAGGCTGTTCCTGGCGAGCCCGCGCAAGGTGCTGACGCGTGACGACATTATCGCGGCGGCGCCGGCCGAGAATGCCGACGCCTTCGATCGCTCGATCGACTCGCGCATCGTGCGACTGCGCCGCAAGCTCGATACCGAGACCATCACCACCATACGCGGCGCCGGCTACAGGTTCGATCCGCCGCGGCAGTTCGCCGACTGACGGCTGCCTTTTCCCGCTTGTTCCCCGGATCAGCATCGGCCCTTCCATTTCCGCGCCGATGCGCGCGAGGTTCAGCGCACCACCAGCAATGACGGACCCGAGGCCATGTCGCCGCCGGCGACGAACTCGCTTGCGTGAGCGCGTTCCTTGAGGAGCACGCTGGCGAGTGCGGCAAAGCCGAGCAGACCCTGCGCATAGAGCAGCGCGGAAAGCACGGAAGCTGCGAATTTCGTTTTCATCGTCGGAATTCCCCAAAAAATGCCGGTGTCGCGGGTCGCTTCAGGAAACTCCCGAAGTGCCCGCGCCGCCCACGGAGCCCCCCGTCGCGGCGCGGGCCTTCGGTCCTCTCGGCAGCAAGTTGCCGGAGGGGCCGCGCAAAACCAGCAGCCGAAGGCCAACCCGCCAGAGGGCCTTCAACCGGGCGATGCGCAGGCTGGAAACAATCCAGACCGTGGCGCAAAACAGAGCGACGTGCAGGGTCGAAATCTCGCTCGAACTCATCGCTGCCAGCTTCGCCGCCGGGCGGCCGGCAATGCTGCCGACGCCGCCGATGGCCGCCGCCGCGATGCTGATCCTGAAGAGCCAGGACCGCGTGTTCGTTTTCGTTCCCATGGTCGTTGCCGTCTGCTTTCGTTGCGTCAACTTTTGCCTCCCGTCCGTATCCGGATCATGCCGCCAAAAGCCGCGCTTTGTTGCAGTTTGGTTTCGAAATTCGCCTCCATCCTTTCATATAGCGGCAAGTCGAACTTTCGTTTCGGTATGAATACCTATGTACGTCATCCTGACCACGTGTTTCGGATGGGACAGTTGCCGACGATACCGATTGCTCTGTTAACCAGGGGAAACAAATTCGAAACACAAACGCGTATTTCGCGAAATATCACCGAAACATGCGGGAGGGATAAGCCACCCATCGAATTGGAGCCGGCCTGTTCGGCAGAGAGAGGAGACGTCATGCACACCGCCATTTCCGCAAAGCTCATCAACATCACCGCCGCCGCGTTCATGGGCAGCGTGCTTCTGTTCGGCGCAAACGCCGCCCATGCCGCCAACACCGTCGTGGCACGCGTTTCGCTGTCGCAGCAGGTCATGGAAGTCTCGGTCGACGGCCGGCCGACCTTCGCCTGGAAGGTTTCCACCGGCGACAGGGCGCATGTGACGCCGACCGGCTCGTTCAAGCCGACGCGCATGCACGAGATGTGGTATTCGAAAAAGTACGACAACGCGCCGATGCCGCATTCGGTCTTTTTCAGCGGTGGCTACGCGGTTCATGCCACCTATGCCATCAAGCGCCTCGGCCAGCCGGCCTCGCATGGCTGCGTGCGGCTGCATCCGGACAATGCCGCCGATTTCTACCAGCTTGTCGAGACCTTCGGGCCGGCCAACACCAGCATCGTCATCGTCAAGTAGCAGGCAGGTTGCCGCGCTCGGCCATATGCCGGAGCTGCTGGAGCGACCGCCAAAAAAAGAGGCCGGAAAAATTCCGGCCTCTTTTTGTTTCTTGCGTCCTGTGCGTCAGCTCGGCAGCGCCGGCATCAGCTTCGGATCCGGCTTTTCCGCCAGATGCGGCAGGTCCTTGCTGGCGATGAAGGTGTAGAACATGGGCACGACGAACAGCGTGAACATGGTGCCGACCAGGATGCCGGTGAAGATGACGAGGCCCATCGAATAGCGGGCCGCGGCACCGGCACCGCTGGAAACGATCAGCGGCACCACGCCCAGCGCCATCGCGGCCGTCGTCATGAGGATCGGCCGCAGGCGCACCTTGGCCGAGGCGATGATGGCGTCACGCCGCCGCATGCCATGCAGTTCTCGCTGCTGGTTGGCGAATTCGACCAGCAGAATGCCGTGCTTGGTGATCAGGCCGATCAGCGTGATCAGTCCGACCTGGGTGTAGATGTTGAGCGTGCCGAGGCCCAAATTGAGCGGCACGATCGCGCCGAAGATCGACAATGGCACCGCCATCATGATGATCAGCGGATCGCGGAAGCTTTCAAACTGCGCCGCCAGCACCAGATAGATGACAATGACGGCCGCGCCGAAAGCGATCAGGATCGTGTTGCCCTGTTCCTTCTCCTGCCGGGACTGGCCGGAATAGTCGATGAAGAAGGTGTCGGGCAGGCTCTCCTTCGCAATGTCCTCGAGGACTTTCAAACCGTCGCCGGTTGTGACACCGGGCAGCGGCAGCGCCGAGATCGTCGACGAATTCAACTGGTTGAACTGCTCGATGGCCGCCGGCGAGGCATTGTTCGAAATCGTCACCACGGCCGACAGCGGCACCATCTCGCCCGTCACGCTGCGTACGAAGTATTGGCCGAGCTTTTCGGGATTGTCGCGGAATTCCTGCGGCACCTGCGGAATGATGTCGTAGCTGTTGGAGTCGCGGTCGAACTGCGCCACTTCAGCGCCGCCGACCAGCAGCGTCAGCGTGCGGCCGATATCGGCGATAGGCAGGTTGAGGGCGGCGGCGCGGTCGCGGTCGATGGTCACCGTCACCTGCGGCGCATCATAGGCCATCGAATTCTGGACGACGATGAAGCGGCCCGAGGCCTGCGCCTTGTTCTTGATCTTCTCGGCTTCCTCGAACACCTGAGCGGAATCGCCGGTCGAGCGCACCACCATGGAGATCGGCAAGCCGCCGCCGGAGCCTGGTAGCGTCGGCGGCGCGAAGACAAAGGCCTGGACACCCGCCACCTTGGCGATACGAGCCGTAATGTCGGCCTGCAGTTCCTTCGAATTGCGCTTCCGCTCCGCCCAATCCTTGAAGGCAAAACCGACGAAGGCGCTGTTGGTCGTGCCGCCGAACGCGACGGCGGAGAACTGCGCCCGTGTTTCGGGGATATCCTTCACCAGGCCCAGGATCTGGTTGACGTAGGTCTCGGTGTAATCGGAGGTCGCATAGCGCGGCCCCGTCACCAGCGAGAGCAGGAAGCCCTGATCTTCTTCCGGCGCCAGTTCCGTCGAGGTCTTGGTGAACATGAAGCCGGTCACGCCGACAAGCGCCAGCACTATGAGCAGCGTCAGCGGGCGATAGTTCAAAGACCCCGTGACGGCGCGCTCATAGACGTGCTCGACACGCGAGAAGGTGCCGTCGACGATGCGCTGGAAGCGGCCGGCATTGCCGGGCTTCAGGAGGCGCGCCGACATCATCGGCGTAATGGTGATGGCAATGACGCCAGACAGCACCACGGATCCGGCAAGCGTCACCGCGAATTCGCGGAACAGGGCGCCGGTCAGGCCGCCGGTGAAGGCCAGCGGCGCGAACACGGCGGCCAGCGTCATGGTCATGGCGACGATGGCCGACGCGATCTCGCGCATGCCGCTGAAGGCCGCTTGCATGGGCGGCATGTGGTCTTCTTCCATGTGGCGGTGGATGTTTTCCACCACCACGATGGCGTCGTCGACGACAAGGCCGATCGCCAGCACCATGGCCAGCAGCGACAGAAGATTGATCGAATAGCCCACCGCGAACAAAAGGAAGCAGACGCCGATCAGCGACAGCGGGATGGTGATGATCGGCATCATCACCGAGCGGAACGAACCGAGGAACAGCAGGATGACGACGACGACGATGGCAACCGCCTCGCCGATGGTCTTGAACACCTCGTCGATCGAGGCGCTGATCTGACCGGTCGCGTCGTAGACGACCTCGATCGTCATGCCTTTGGGCAGCGTCTCCTGAATCTGCGGGACGAGCTTGGTGAGCGCGGCCGCGGTGGTCAGCGGATTGGCCGCCGGGGTTGGGAAGATGGCGAGGAAGGTGCCGGGCTTGCCGTTGAAGGAGACCCTTGTGTCGGTGTTGGCGGCGGCGAGTTCGACGCGAGCCACATCGCGCAGGCGCACTACGTTGCCGTCGGTCGAACGTAGCGGTAGAGCCGCGAACGCCTCGGGCGTCTGCAGCGTCGAGCGCACCGTGATAGAAGAGACGACATATTCGTTCTGGGTGTTGCCGGGCGCCGACAGGAAGTTGGAGTTGTTGATCGCCGTCAGCACCTCGGC
The DNA here is from genome assembly GCF_004792065.1 of Mesorhizobium sp. M8A.F.Ca.ET.165.01.1.1. Taxonomy (NCBI): domain Bacteria; kingdom Pseudomonadati; phylum Pseudomonadota; class Alphaproteobacteria; order Hyphomicrobiales; family Phyllobacteriaceae; genus Mesorhizobium; species Mesorhizobium sp. M8A.F.Ca.ET.165.01.1.1. Next base: position 17,192 of record NZ_SRTH01000028.1, read on the forward strand.
AGCCGTCACGCCGCGGGCGGCGAGCCTGACCGGGTCGATCCAGACGCGCATCGAGTATTCCTGGGCGCCGAAGATCTGCACGTCGGCGACGCCTTCGACCGTCGACATGCGGGGCCTGATGACGCGCTCGATATATTCGGTCAGCTGCTCCTTGGTCATGTTCGGATTCTGCATCGAGATGTACATCATCGCGAACTGTTGACCGGTACCCTTGACGATCACCGGGTCCTTGGAGGCGTCCGGCAAGGTGCCGCGCACGCCCTGGACCTTGGACAGCACTTCGGTCAGCGCCACGTCGGGATTGGAGCCGAGCTTCATCTGCACCGTCACGGTGCTGGAGGACGGACGGCTGGACGAGGTGACGTAGTCGATGTTCTCGGTCGAGGCGACGGCGCGCGCGATCGGGGCGGAGATGAAGCCCTGGATCAGGTCGGCGCTGGCGCCCGGATAGGCCGTCGTGATGGTGATCGCCGTTTCGTCGACCTTTGGATACTGCCGGATCGACAGGTTGAAGATACCCTGGAACCCGAGCAGCAGGATCATGCAGGCAAGGACCGTCGAAAGGACGGGCCGGCGGATGAAGAGATCGGAAAAGCTCATTGCTGGTCGGCCTGCTTGTTCGCCGATTTGGTCGGATCGATCGTGTTGTCGACGTTGACGGACATGCCGTTGAAGAGCCGGTTCTGACCCGCGGTGACGACCTCGTCGCCGGCCTTCAGACCCTCGACGATCTCGACCATGCCCTGATTGCGGCGGCCGGGCTTGACGAAGACCTGTGACAGGACCAGCGCCGGCTTGTCGGCTTCCGCCGCCGGCTTGGCCGGATCGGCCGGCTTGGCGGCGTCGGAAGCGGCCTTGTCCGCTGGCTTGGCTGCGTCTGCGGGCTTGGCTTCAGCAGCCGGCTTCAGGGCTTCGGCTGCCGGTTTCATCGCGTCCGCCGGCTTGGCGTCCGCAGGCTTGGCATCCGCCGGCTTGTCGGTGGCCGCCGCGGCTGGCTTTTCCTCCGGCTTGGCTGGCTGTGCCGGGGCCGCCCCGGCGGGTTTGGCCGGCTGCACCACGAAGATGTAGTCGCCATAGAGGCTGGTGGTCAGCGCCGTCTGCGGCAGTGACAGCACGTCCTGCTCCTCGGGCAGCTCGACACGCACCTGCACGAACTGGCCAGGGGTCAATCTGCCTTCGGGATTGGCGACTTCCGCCCGGATGTTCACCAGCCGGCTGGACGGGTCGATCTTGGGGTCGATGCCACGGATTTTGCCGGCGAAAGGCATGTCGCCGCCGCCCTGGCCAAGCCGAACGGTCTGGCCGATCTGGAGCAACGGCAGCTGCTGTTCGGGAACCGAGAAGTCGACCCGCATCGTGTCCAGATCCTGCAAGGTTACCACGGACGTGCCGGTCGCTAGGTACTGGCCGAGATCGATCTTGGGGATGCCCACCGTGCCGCTGAACGGCGCCCTCAGCTGCTTCTGGTCAAGCACCGCCTGCAGCTTGTTCACCTGCGCGGCGGTGGCCGATGCCGTCGCCCGCGCTGTGTCGAGCGTAGCTTCCGCATTAACGCCGCGCTTCTGCAGTTCGACGGCGCGCGTCAGCGCCGTCTCGACGAGCGCCACTTGCGCCTTCGTCGCTTCGAGATCGGCCCGCTCGACGGCATCATCGAGCTGCAGCAGGACCGCGCCATCCGCAACCTTCTGGTTGGCATGGAAGAGGATCTCCTTGACGATGCCGGCGGTTTCGACGGTCAGGTCGACGCCACGCACCGCGCTGACAGTACCTATGGCCTCGACGCCCGGCGTCCAGTTCGACGGCTTGGCGATGGTCGTCGACACGGTCGCCGCCGGCGGCTTCATGGTGGCGAAATACTGCTTGATGCCGTTGTCGCGCAGGAAGTTGAAGCCGACGATGCCGCCGACCACGATGACGAGCACGGCAAGGACCACAATAATGAGAAAGATACGGAGTATGCGCTTGAACAAGGAAGTCCCCTCAGTCGAAATCCGGCGCGAAGCGCGGACATCGGGACACATATCGACCGCAGGTCCCGATTTCAAATAATGGCGGTCTTACTGTACCGTCTGGACGGTCTTGTCAATTGGGCCTAAGCTTGCTTAGGGAGGCGCCATGAGAGCCCAACGACCGAATTCGCGCGAGAAGATTCTCGCCGCGGCGGCTGATGTTGCCCGGGAATCCGGGCCTGGTAGCCTGTCGCTTGATGCCGTCGCCAGCCGCGCCGGCGTGTCGAAGGGCGGACTGCTCTACAATTTTCCCACCAAGGCCAAATTGATGCAGGGCCTTGTCGAAGGTTATCTACGCGATTTCGAGCAAGCGCTGGAATCGGCGAACAGCAACGACAACGACAAAAATCCCCTCGCCGTCTATATCAAGCTGTCAGCGGAGGATTGCGAGGAAAAGCAGCCGTCCGCATCCTGGATCTTTTCGGCGATCGCCGAGGATCCCGATTTTATGACGCCGATAAAGACATTCAAGCGGCAGCTTTTCGAGCGCCTGAAAGGCGAGACGCCGGACCTCAAATCGCTGCTGGTCTGCTATCTCGCCATCGAAGGACTGCGCAGCATGAACCTGTTCGATTCCGACGTGCTGTCGAAGGACGAACGCGAGCTTTTGGTATCCTCACTTCTCGATATCGCCAAATAGGCTGCCTGGCCGGCGAAGGACGCCGCCGCAGCCGTCGTTCAGTCGACGGCGCGTTCGATATCCCGGCGCAGGACGATCGCGGTTGTCAGGTCCTCGACGCCGCCGAGAGTGGCAACGAGGTCGCGCAGTGTGTTGAGGCGGTCGATCGACGGTACTTCGACCTCGACGATGAGATCGAGCTGGCCGCTGACTGATGATACCCGCCGGACCTCCGGATAGCGCGCCAGCTGGTCGAGAATGCCGATCGACGGCGTGCGGATGAGCGTTACCAGCAGAAAGGCGCGGATCAACCCTGGGTCCAGTTGGCCGATATCGGCCCGATACCCTCTGATAACGCCGCTCTTTTCCAGCGAGGCAACCCGTTCGCTCGTCGCGCTGCGCGACAGGCCGATGCGCCCCGCAAGCGTTTTCAGCGGGATGCGCGCCTCCTTCGACAGGATGCCGAGAATGTCCCTGTCCTTGGCGTCCAGTTCCTTCATTGCGCGCGCTCCATACGGTTCCGTCAATGTGCCGGTCAATGCGGTCATTGTGCCGGTATAACCGACGCTTTGCCGGATGCCCGATTTTCTGGCCCATGCCAAGCTTTGACAAATCAGATCCGGATTGCCTGATGACCAACGTCTCATACCCAGCGCCTCAAATCTCGCAGACCGAGGTCGTCGATATCGCAACGCGGCACTTCGGCATTGCCGGCAGCGTCACACCGCTCGACAGCGAACGCGACCGGAATTTCAAGCTGACCGCGCCAGACCAATCGCTCTGGATCCTGAAGATCGTCAACGCCAGCGAGCCGCTCGTCGAAAGTGAATTCCAGACCGCGTTGTTCGATCATCTGGAGCGCCATAGTCCGGACCTCGCCGTGCCGCGTCTCAGGAAGACGGGGCGGGGCGCTTCGCTCGCCCATACAAAAGTGCCGGGCGGCGAAGATCATGCCGTGCGCCTGGTGTCATGGCTTCCCGGACGGCCGCTGGCCGAGAGCACGCCCAGTCCGGCGCTGCTGGAAAGCCTGGGCGGCGCGCTTGGCCGGCTCGATCGTGCCCTGCAAGGCTTCATCCATCCCGGCGCATTGCGCTCTTTCGACTGGGACATTCGCCAGGCAGGTGCCGCGCGGCAACGCCTTCACCACATTGACGACGAACAGGACCGCGCCTTGCTAGAGCGGTTCCTCGATCATTTCGATGCCGAGGTGGCGCCCCGGCTGTCGGCATTGCGAACGCAAGTCATTCACAATGATGCCAATGACTGGAACGTGCTCGTCGATCTCGAAAGGCCCGAGCGTGTCGCCGGGCTGATCGATTTCGGCGATGCGCTGCACAGCGTGCTCATCGCCGAGGTTGCCGTCGCCTGCGCCTATGCCATCCTCGATGCAGAGGATCCGATCGGCGCCGCCGCCCGTCTCGCCGCCGGCTTCCATGCCGAGTATCCATTGCGTGAGGAAGAACTCGACCTGCTCTTCGATCTCATTGCGATGCGTCTCGTCACCTCGGTGACGCTGTCGGCGGCACGCAAGGACCGCACAGCCGACAATCCCTACCTGTCGATCTCGGAAGCACCGGCCTGGCGGCTGTTGCGTCGTCTGGGCAGGATGAACCGGCGCTTCGCGACGGCGATCCTGCGCCATGCCTGCGGCTTCGAAGTCGCCTCCGGAGCGCGCGCCGTGACAGGCTGGATCGCGGCCAACCGCACGCAACTTCTGCCGATCCTCGACCGTCACCCGGCGACGCTTGCCAAGGCGCTCGTGCCCTATGGCGATCCGCAAAATCCGATGACGGTGACGTCGGCGACACAGCAGCCCGACAAGGCGACCGAATGGTGGGATGCCTATTGTGCCGAACATGGCGTCGCGCTCGGCATCGGTCCCTGGGGCGAGGCTCGCACCGTCTATACCAGCGACATTTTCGAGTCGCGTTTCGTCGAAGGCGCGCGCCGCGCTAATCATCTCGGCCTCGATCTTTTCATGCCGGCGGGCACACGGCTCTACACGCCGCTCGCCGCGACCGTCAGGAGCGTCGAGATCGAGGAGGATCCGCTCGGCTATGGCTGTCTCGTGGCGCTGGAGCATGTGCCGCCGGGCTGCCCGCCTTTCGTCACGCTGTGGGGGCACATGGCGCATGAGGCTGGGCGGCGGCTGAAGGCGGGCGACCGGCTTGAAGCCGGCGCGCTTGTCGGCGAGATGGGTACGCCGGCGGAAAATGGCGGCTGGGCGCCGCATCTGCATTTCCAGATATCGACGAATACGAGCCTTGCCGCGCGCGACATCCTTGGGGTCGGCGAGGAGCGCTATCTCGACGTGTGGAAGGAATTGTTTCCCGATGCCGCGGACCTTGCCGGCATTCCGCCCGAAACCTTCCGCCAGAGCGGCCGGTCGCGTCCAGAGATCGTCGCCGCACGCAAGGCGTCACTGCTGCCCAATCTCTCCATCTCCTATTCCGAGCCGATCAAGTTCGTGCGCGGCGAAGGCGCCTGGCTGATCGACGATCGCGGCCGCGCCTATCTCGACTGCTTCAACAATGTCTGCCACCTTGGCCATGCGCATCCCGATGTGGTCGAGGCGATCGCGAGGCAGGCGGCCAAGCTCAACACCAACACCCGTTATCTGCACGATGCGATCGTCACCTATGCCGAGCGGCTGACGGCGACGCTGCCCGCCGGCCTGTCGGTGGCGTCCTTCGCCTGCTCGGGCAGCGAGGCCAACAGCCTGATGCTGCGCATGGCGCGGACCCATACCGGGCGCAGCGAGGCGATTGTGCTCGACTGGGCCTATCACGGCACGACGCAGGAACTGATCGACCTCAGCCCTTACAAATACAAGCGCAAAGGCGGCAAGGGGCGCCCGGCGCATGTGTTCGAAGCGGTCATTCCGGACAGTTACCATGCTCCGGCGGAGTGGCCTGAGGGCGAGCATGCAAAGCGGTTTGCCGAGAGCGTCACCGAGCAGATCGCCGATATGGCGAGACAAGGCCGCGCGCCCGGCCTGTTCCTGGCGGAATCGATCCCCAGCGTCGCCGGCCAGGTGTTCCTGCCCGAGGGATATCTCAGGGAAGTCTACGCGATGGTGCGTGCCGCCGGCGGCATCTGCGTCGCCGACGAGGTGCAGGTAGGCTTTGGCCGTGTCGGCAGCCATTGGTGGGCTTTCGAAACCCAGGGGGTGACGCCCGACATCGTCACCATGGGCAAGCCGATCGGCAACGGCCACCCGATGGCGGCCGTGGTGACGACCACGGAGATATCAGCCTCGTTCAACAACGGCATGGAGTATTTCAACACCTTCGGCGGCAATCCGGTGTCGTGCACGGCCGGGCTCGCGGTGCTCGACGTCATCGAGCGCGACGGGCTGAGGCGCAATGCGCTGGAGATCGGCGACTATCTCATGGCGCGCTTCAAGGCGCTGCAGGCCCGCTACGAGATCATCGGCGACGTGCGCGGCCAGGGGCTGTTCCTCGGTATCGAACTGGTCGAGGACCGCAAGAGCAAGAAACCTGCGACCGCCCTTGCCCGCCGCATCAACGACGGGGTTCGGGCACGCGGCGTACTGATCGGCACCGAAGGGCCGCATGACAATGTGCTGAAGATGCGCCCGCCGATGATCTTCAGCAGGGCTAATGCAGATCATCTGGTCGGCGTTCTCGATGAGACGTTGGCCGCGGTTCTGGCGGAACGGGCTTAGGACGACACCGCGCAAGGAGGCGCGCGGGCGGAATTCAGGATCAACGATTTCAGGAACGTCCGGCGCGTCACGTGCCGGCGGGAGGAGAGGCTTTGCCTCATCAAGGGAGGAAACCATGAAACATGCAATCGTCAGCGCGCTCTTGCTCGCATCGGCCACTTTGCCGGCCAAGGCGGACACATTCGACATCGTCAAGCAAAGGGGATCGATCATCTGCGGCGTCAGCCAGGGCGTCGCGGGCTTTTCGGCGCCCGACGACCAGGGCAAATGGAGCGGCTTCGATATCGATTTCTGCCGCGCGGTCTCGGCCGCCGTCTTCGGCGACCCCGACAAGGTGAGTTACGTGCCGCTGTCGACCAAGGAGCGCTTCACGGCGCTGCAGGCCGGCACCGTCGACGTCCTGTCGCGACAGTCGACCTGGTCCTTGTCGCGCGACACCGGCATGGGCATCCATTTCGTCGGCGCCGCCTATTATGACGGCCAGGGCTTCATGGTGCGCAAGGATCTCGGCGTGGACAGCGCGCTGAAGCTCTCAGGCGCCACGATCTGCGCCGAACAAGGCACGACGACCGAGCAGAACGTCGCCGACTACTTCACCGCGCACCAGATGAAATACGAGGCGGTCGTCATCGATTCCGCCGACAGCATCATCAAGGCGTTCGATAGCGGCCGCTGCGATGTCTACACCACGGACGCCTCGGCGCTCTATGCGCAGCGCCTGAAGCTGACCGATCCCGCCGCGTTCACGGTGCTGCCGGACATCATCTCGAAGGAGCCGCTCGGCCCAGCCGTGCGCAAGGGCGACGACAAGTGGTTCGACATCGTGCGCTGGACGCTGTTTACGCTGATCGAGGCGGAAGAGGACGGCATCACGCAGGCCAATGCGGAAGCCTCGCTGAAGTCGCAGAATCCGACGATCCGCCGGTTCCTCGGCGTCGAGGGCGACAATGGCAAACAGCTCGGGCTCGACCCCGCATTCGCCTACAATATCGTCGCCAAGGTCGGCAATTACGGCGAGATGTTCGAACGCAATCTCGGCCAGTCCAGCCAGCTGAAAATCGCGCGCGGCATCAATGCGCTGTGGAACGCCGGCGGCCTGATGTACGCGCCGCCGGCGCGCTGACACCTGCCGGCGAACCGGGTGCCCCAGGTCCGCGCCCGGCGATGCTCGCCGATGTGAAAGGGGGTGATGCGCGACCTCGACGCATTGCCGCCTCCACCGCTCTTGGCCATGATGGTCGGATAAAAACGTTTTTATTCTTCTTGAAAACGTTTTTATCCGATGATACGGATGCCGACCTGAGGAATTGGTCGCCGTTGATGGCAGAGAACAGAGAACCCGAACGCCGAGAGTTTTCGCCAACGATCAAGACGTTGGCCGCCCACACCGGCTATTCGATCGCCACCATTTCCAAGGCGCTGCGGGGATCGCCGGTCGTCGCGCGGCCGACAAGGGATGCCATCGTCGCCGCCGCGCGGGAACTGGGCTATCAGGCGAATGCGCGGGGCATGGCGCTGAGGACAGGCAAGACCTATCGGGCCGCGGTGCTGATGCCGATAACGTCCGCCGTCGGCTATGAATGGGACGGTGTCGAATACACGCAGATCCTGAGCGGCATAAGCCAGGCGCTGGAAGACAGCGACTATCAGCTGTCCGTGCACGGCTTCCGGAGCTTTGGCGATGCCTTCGACATCGCCCGCCGCATCGTCGACCAGAGCGCGGCCGACGGCCTGATCTTTTCCGGCGTGCTGGCCGATGATCCCCGTATCGACATGCTGGTCGAAAGCGGCTTTCCATTCGTGTCACTTGGCCGTTGCCGCAAGCCCCTCGTCTACGCCCATGTCGATGTCGACAATGAATGGGCGGCGTTCACCGCCACGGCGCGGCTGATCGCGGGCGGACATGAGCGTATCGCCCTGATCAACGCGGATCGGCGTCTTTCCTATGCCCTGGACAGGATCGACGGATTTTCGCGGGCCTTTCACGAGGCGGGTCTTGCCGCGTCGATCGACCTCGTGGCCGACGGCGACCTGTCCACACGCTTCGGCCGCGACAGCGCGCTCAGGCTTCTTGGCCTGCCCAATCCGCCCACCGCCCTGGTCTGCATCAACGAATCCACCACGCTCGGCGTCCTGTCGGCGCTGGGCAGCCTTGAACGGCGCGTCGGGGTGGATGTCGACGTCATCGCCTATGACGACATCAACGTCAGCGCCTATTTCACTCCGCCGATCACGACGTTCTACCAGCCGATCGAGCTTCTCGGCCGCAAGCTCGGCGAGTTTCTGCTGCGGCGCATGGCGGGCGAGGACCCGGCGGAACTCGCCCTGGTGTCGAGACCCGAACTCATCGGCCGGCAGCCGGACAATCTAGGCGGGCGAAACCGCAGTTAACCATCAAAATGGGAGGAAGAGCATGAAGAAAATCCTGATCGGGCTTGCGCTTGCGCTGCTGACAGCCAGCGCTACCAGCGCCGCCGACCTGGGCGGCAAGGTTCTGAAGGTCGGTTCCGACACCACCTCGCCGCCGATGGAAAGCGTCGACACGGCGACCGGCCAGATCGTCGGCTTCGACGTCGACGTCCTGAAGGCGGTCTGCGGCAAGATCAACTGCAAGGCCGAATTCGTCACCACCGGCTGGGACGGCATCTTCGCCGCCCTCGACCAGGGCAGTTTCGACCTGGTCGCCTCCGGCGTCTCCATCACCGACGAACGCAAGAAGGCGATGGATTTCTCCGACCCTTACATCGTCAACAGCCAGGCCGTGCTCATGCGGGTGGAAGACGAGGGTCTATCCCTCGATGACTTCAAGGCGAAAGGCAAGAAGCTCTCGGCGCAGGCCAACACCACCGACGCGCAGGTCGCTGAAAGCATTGTCGGCAAGGACAATGTGGTCGCTTACGACAGTTTCGCGGCCTCGGTCATCGCGCTGAAGAACAAGGACGTCGACGGCGTTGTCATCAACGGCGCCAATGCCGCCGCCTATGAAAAGGAATTCGCCGGCGAGCTGGTCGTGCCGATCAGGAATCTCCAGTCCGATCCTCTCGGGCTGGTCTTCCGCAAGGGCGACGAGAACATCGCCGCGTTCAATGAAGGGCTGAAGGCGATCAAGGCCGACGGCAGCCTCGACGCGCTGATCGCCAAATACTGGGGCGCAAAATAGCCGCTTGAAGGACTTCGGCTCCGGCGCCTGGCGCCGGAGCCATGGGAACGGGAGGACGGGACCGGATGCAGCTTCTCATGCGCCTGCGGCCCAGCAATCTGATCATCGTCGCGGCGTTGCCGTTCATCGTCTATCTCTTTGCTTCGTCGGTTAACTACCAGCGCTCGCTTCGCGCCATCCTCGGCGTGGAGAATGGCTCGTCAGCCTTCGTGCCGGGCTTCCTGGCGCTTGCCGTCGCGTTTATCGCCGGCCTTGCCGTGGTTGTGTTCTCGCGCGCCTCGTCCAGATCGCCGCGCCTCGCGGTCGTTGCCGCCGGGATCAGCCTTGCCACCGCCATGGTGCTCGCGACAACCGGCCTGGTCCATCCTTTCGCGGCATCGGTCGTGGCAAACGCGGTCGATCCTTTCACCTCCGACCTGGTGGTTCAGGGCGTCACGCCACGGCGATTGACGGATGCCGCCGACCTCATGGTGCGCGGTCAGGCCGCTATGCTGTTGCGCGCCTATCTGGGCGTGACGATCGTGGCGCTCGGTATGTTCTTCATCGGCGCCGGTCGTGAGACCGGCAACCCGATGCAGCGTTTTGCGCGCTTGGCGCTTGCGGCGGTGAATGGCGTCGGCTTGGTCTTTATCCTGCTTTTCGCGCATATCGCATTCGCCGCGGGTGTCGCCACGACGATCCGCGCCGCCATCGCGGCCTACATACTGGCGGCAATGATGGGGCTGCTCTGGGTCGGGCTCCTCAAGCTCAAATACAGCTGGCGGGCCGACCTGACCTGCATCGCGGCAACCACCCTCATGGTTTGCGCCGCAACGTGGTTCCTGCTTCAGCCGCGCGACAGCTACGTGCTCGTCGGTTCTCTCGCCGGGAAGGTCGCGGTCACGTCCGGCACGCCGTCCGGCATACTCGGTGCGGTCCGCTATGGGCAATTTCCGGGCGGCCCCGACAACAACGAGGTGCCGCTGCGCACCTTTCGGGGCGCGCGGGAGGCGATCGACGCGATCGGCAAGATCCCGGATGTCAGTGCCGCGCTCGTTCCGGCCGCGATCGCGGCGGACGGACTGCAGGTGCTGTGGCGAACGGAGGCGTTGAACGACCGCGACAAGGCGTTCGGCATCACGATCGCGGTGCTGGCGATCGTGCTCGGCCTGCTGACTTTCGGCGGCCATATCCACCGCAGGCATCCACTGTCCATCGGGTCGGAATTCATCGTCGACACGATCCGCGGCATCCCGATGCTGGTCATCGTGCTCTATGTCGGCTTGCCGCTCGCCGGAGCGCTCAAGGACGCGACGCAGGGCGTGGTCGATCCGCCGAACCTGGTGCGCGGCATCGCCGCCATGGCGCTCGCCTATTCCGCCTATCTCGCCGAGATCTTCCGCTCCGGCATCAATGCAATCCCGGCGGGCCAGATCGAGGCGGCGCACAGTCTCGGCCTCAACGGCTGGCGCACCGCCCGGCTGGTCGTGCTGCCGCAGGCCTTCCGCATCATCATCCCGCCGCTAGGCAACGAGCTGATCGCCATCCTCAAGGACACGTCGCTCTTGTCGATCCTGTCGATCCGCGACATCACGCAGCGCATGCGGGAATTCCAATCGGCAAGTTTCCTGCCGTTCGCGCCCTACAACTCAGCCGCCATCTTCTACATTTTCCTGACGCTGGCCGCGGCAAGCCTCGTCAGCACCATCGAGAGAAAATATGACATCAAGCATCGATAACGCTCGCCGGGCCCTCGAAGCCCGCGCCTCCGGGCTGGTCTTTCCCCGGGGCTTCGTGTTCGGCGCCGCGACCGCGGCTTACCAGATCGAGGGCTCGCCTGATGCCGACGGCAAGGGCGAAAGCATCTGGGACCGGTTCTGCCGCATTCCGGGTGCGATCGTGGACGGCTCGAGCGGCGATGTCGCCTGCGATCACTATCATCGCTGGAAGGAGGATATCGCCGTGCTCAAGGCGCTCGGCCTTGGCGCCTACCGCTTTTCCTTGGCATGGACGCGGCTTCTTCCCGAAGGTCGTGGCGAGGTCAACGCCAAGGGCATCGCCTTCTATGACCGGCTGATCGATGATCTGCTCGAAGCCGGTATCGAGCCCTATGCAACGCTCTACCATTGGGACCTGCCGCAGGCACTGCAGGATCGTGGCGGCTGGTACAACCGGGAAACAGCCGCCGCCTTCGCCGATTATGCCGGGCTTGCCGCCCGCAACTTCGGCGACCGTGTCAGGAAATGGACGACGCTCAACGAACCGTGGACGTTCTGCTGGTCGGGACACGCGACCGGCGAGGACGCGCCAGGATTCCGGGACGGAGTGAAGGGCGGCGTGGCTGCCAGTCATCATGCCTTGCTGGCGCATGGCCTGGCCGTTCCGGTCGTCCGGGCCGAGGTGGCGGATGCTAGCGTCGGCATCGTCTTCGATCTCAACGTCGCGGAGGCCGCCAGCGACGAGCCGCGCGATGTCGCCGCGACACGGCGCTTCGACGGCGCCCAGAACCGCTGGTTTCTCGACGCCGTCTTCAAGGGTGCGTATCCGGAGGACATGCTGGCGCTTTACGGCGATCTGTTGCCGCCGATCCACGCACAAGACAACGAGATCATCGCCGCGCCACTCGACTATCTCGGCATCAATATCTACCGCCGCTCGGTGATCGCGGCGGGTGACGAACTGGCGCCGCTGAGCTACCGGCGGGTACAGCCGGAAGGCATTTATTCGGCGGTCGACTACGAGATCTGGCCGCGCTGCATGTACGACATCCTGCGCTACGTGAACGACCGCTATGCGCCGCCGGCGATCTACATTTCCGAGAATGGCGTCGCCACGACGCCGGAAACCGTCGGCAAGGACGGGCATGTCTGGGATGATCTGCGCGCCACCTACTATGTCGACCATCTCGAGCAGGTGGCCAAGGCGGCGGCCGAGGGCGTGCCGGTGCGCGGCTATTTCGCCTGGACGCTGACCGACAATTTCGAATGGGCCTATGGCTATACGACGCCCTTCGGCATCACCCATGTCGATTTCGCCACGCAGCAGCGCCACATCAAGTATTCCGGGGACGTCTACGCAATGATCGCCCGGCAGGAGACCGCGCCCGTCGCGAAGAGCGCCTGACTTGGCTAGAGAAGGGCAAGGCGACCGGACTGTGCTGATAACCGGCGCCGCGCGCGGGCTCGGCCGCGAACTCGCGCGGCAATACGCCCAACAAGGCTGGCAGGTGATCGCTTGCGGGCGCGCACATCCGGCCCAAGCTTTCGAGGGTCGCATCGAGTTCCACCCCCTCGACGTCGCCGATCCGGCTTCAATTCTGGATCTTGCCACGCGTCTTGGTGGCAGGCCGCTGGACGTGCTTGTCAACAACGCCGCCATCCGCAGCGGAAACCCTGGCCTGTACAGATTCGCCCCGGACGAATTCCTGAAGGTCATGCGGACCAACGCGCTCGGCCCGCTGCTGCTGGCGCGGGCGCTGCGACCGAACCTGGTCGTGGGACGCATGGGGGTCATCGCCAATATCGGCAGCCGTGCCGGGTCGATGACCGAGGGGCTGATTGATGATTACGATGACGACTATGCCTATCGCTGCTCCAAGGCAGCGCTCAACATGGCAAGCGCTCAACTGGCGCAGGATTTGCGCGTTGACGGGATAACGGTGTTGTCACTGCATCCGGGCTGGGTGAAGACTGATATGGGGGGCGATCAGGCGGTGCTGGCGGTCGAGGACAGTGCGCGCGGCCTGCGCACGATCATCGACAACGCAACGCTTGCGGCCAGCGGCTCATTCCAGACCTTCGATGGCACACACATCGGGTGGTAGCCGAATGGTACCACCTGTCTAAGCCAGATGCCCTCGGCGTGTCAGTGGGACACCTTCCGTTCGAGACCCGTCGCCGGCAGGGCTTTGCCCGTCGAGGGGTCGAACAAGCGAAGCGCGGCCTCGTCGAAGGTGAGGCTGCGCTTTTCCCCCTTGGCGACCTGGGCTCGCGGCGGCAGGCAAGCCGTCAGCCGCTGCGTGCCGATCCGGGCCGTGGTGACCAGTTCGGGGCCGGTCAGTTCGACGACCTCGATCTCCACCGGCAATGACGGATCCGAGGCGGCTCCGGTCGCCACACGAAGCGCTTCCGGCCTGATGCCGACGACCATTTGTGCGCCTTCACGAGCCGCGTTCGCATAGCGTGCCGGCAAGGAGATCCGTACATCGGATTCGGCAATGGCCAGCTTGCCGCCGGTGACGGTGGCCTGCAGCATATTCATCGACGGCGCGCCGACGAAGCCGGCGACATAGAGTGTTGCCGGCTCGTTGTAGATCTCTTCCGGCGTGCCGAGCTGCTCGATCCTGCCGTCACGCATGACGGCGATGCGGCTGGCCAGCGTCATCGCCTCGATCTGGTCGTGGGTAACGTAGACGACGGTCGTCTGCAGCATCTGGTGCAGACGCTTCAATTCGGTGCGCATCTCCAGGCGCAGCTTGGCATCGAGATTGGACAACGGCTCGTCGAAGAGGAAGACCTGCGGCTTGCGCACCAGCGCCCGGCCGATGGCGACGCGCTGGCGCTGACCACCGGAAAGCTGGCTCGGCTTGCGGTCGAGCAACGCCTCGATCTGCAGCAGTCTCGCCGCTTCGTTCACGGCCCTGTCGCGCTCGTCAGCGGCGACGCCGCGCATCTCCAGCCCGAAGCCGATGTTGCGGCGCACGGTCAGGTTCGGATAGAGCGCGTAGGACTGGAAGACCATGGCGATATCGCGGTTCTTGGGATGGACGCCGAGGATCGAGCGGTCGCCGATCCGCACATCGCCGCTGGTCGCCTCGGCAAGGCCGGCGATGATGTTGAGAAGCGTCGACTTTCCACAGCCGGACGAGCCCAGCAGCACCAGGAATTCACCGCTCTGCAGCGCGATGTCGATGCCTTTCAGCGTTTCGACACTGCCGTAGCTTTTGCGGATGCCGCGGATTTCAAGCGCGCTCATGCATGGATTCCCCAGACTGCATCGGCCCGCCATAGGTGCGGGGCAAGGTGGAAATGGCGCGTGAGGCGACATAGGTCGCGGCGCGGAGGCAGGCGGACAGCGGCTGTTCCTGCGCCAAAGCGGCCAGGAAGGCGGCATTGAAGACGTCGCCTGCGCCGATCGTGTCGACGACACGGACATCGGGCGCGGCGGCTTGGACAAGAGTGTTATCCGGGCCGATGGCGATGGCGCCCTGCGGCCCGCGCTTGACGACGAAGGTCGCGCCTTGCCTCATGCTGGATCGGATTTCACGCGCCGCGTCCTCAGGACTCGGCAATCCCGCCAGGGTCACCGTCTCGACTTCGTTGAACAGCGCCAGCGCGCAGCGCGAGAGCCACGCCCTTGTCGCGGCGCAATTGGCCTCGGTCCAGCCATCGATCGGCCAGCCTGTGTCGAGCGCCACGGATATGCCGTGGCTGTCGGCCCAGTCGAAAAATGCGTTGTAGTCGCGCGTGAGGTCCTCGGTCAGGAAGGAGCCGGAGAGCAGTGCGTAGCCGCCGGAGAGCGCGCTGCCGTCGAGAACGGACAAGACATCGCCGAGGCTGAAGCGGGGCAGGTGGCCGCGCGTGGTCAAGAAAGTCCGCTCGCCATCGGGATGGGTCATGCCGACCGACAAGGTCGTGCCTTCGGGACGGACCGGCCATTTCTCGGCACGGGCGCCGAACGCCTCGCGAAGCCAATGGCCGAACTGGTCGTCACCGACATTGGCGGCAATGGCGAAATCGACGCCCAGCGCTTGCCAGGCGAGCCCGGTGTTGCCGGCCTGGCCGCCGACGCGCAATTCGTCATGATCGACGACGGTCTCGGTTCCCGCCTTCGGCCATGGCGCGACCGGGCCGACAATCAGGTCGACATTGACGTTGCCGATCACCGCAAGCGGACGCATCACTCGCTCCTGGTGATCTTGGTGGTGCGCACGGGCGTGCCGGCATTGTCGACGCGGCTGTCGGCGAAGGCGATCATGAGGCGCTGCGCCACCGGCAGCATGGTGAAGACAGCGGCCATCCCTGAAGCGGGTCTGAACGAGAGCGTGACGGCACCGGCGACAGGCGCTTGCCCGGACGCGTCGAAAATGACCAGCGGCGCGCCGGCCTCGATCACTGAAAGGGCCATGGCGGTCACCAGCTCCGACGTGGGGTCGTTGCCGCGAAACAGTATGACGCCGATTTTGGGGCCGAGCATCTCCATCGGCCCGTGACGCAACTGGCCGCCTTCCAGCGAAAAGCAGGGCAGCCGCGACAGTTCGGTCAGGCCAAGCGCCAGGGCTTCGGCCACGCCCTGCAGGCGGCGGCCGGAGGTGACGATCGTGTCCACCTTGCCAAGCATGGCAAGTGCGGGGGCAATGTCGCGATCCTGCGGAGCCTCGAGCATGGCAAGGGCAGGGGCCGGATCCTCACCCAGAGCCGCCAGGATGGCCAGATGCAGGGCCAGGGTCACGGTCAGGCTGCGTGTGGCGGCGAAAGCCAGCTCAGTGCCGCCGGCGCCGACCAGGCAAGGCGCGGTGCGGGCGAGAAATGAACCGCCTTCGAGCGTCAGGCCGAAAATGTCCGAGCTGCCGCCGGCCCGCGAAAACCATCTGACGACCTCGGCGCTTTCGCCCGATTGCGAGGTCACGATCACGGTGCGGCCGGTGAGCGGCAGCGGCTGGCCAAGCTGTTCGGAGAGCGGCAGCGCCAGCGCATCGATGCCGAGCCCGCGATAGAGCGGCTCGACGGCACGGCCGACAGCATGCGAGCCCCCCATGCCAAGGAGGAGCAGACGACCGGTTCGCTTGATGGAAGCGGCGGCCTTCTTCGCCTCGGCCGTGTTCTGCCGGAACGAAGCGATCGCATCCGCATGCTGGCGCGTCATTTCGCGGTCGATGGCGACCAATCCGGCCGGCCGTTCCTTATCTGCAGTCATCATCATCATCCTTTCACACCGCCGCTGGTCAGGCCCGAGATCAGCGCCCGCTGCATGACAAGGCCGATCAGCACCGGCGGCAAGGCCGCCAGCACGCCGGCGGTTGCGATCAGGCCGTAGTCGGAAACACGGCCGCCGGCCAAATCGGCGATGGCGACGGTCAAGGTCTTGGCGCGCTGGTCGGAGGTGAACAGCAGCGCGTAGAAGAATTCGTCCCATGCCAGCAGCACGGCGAACAGCGCCGATGTCGCCATAACCGGTGCCGCCAGCGGCAATGTGATGATGCGCAATGTCTGGAACAGGCCGGCGCCGTCGATCATCGCCGCCGCCTCGATCTCACGCGGGATGGAATCGAAGCCGGATTTCATCAGCCAGGTGGTGAAGGGCGCCAGGATGGTGAGATAGACCAGCGCCAGGCCGAAGACATTGTTGAGCAGGCCGAGATGCGACAGGCCCATATAGAGCGGCACGGCCAGCGCCACCGGCGGTAGCATGTAGGTGGCGATGACCATCGACAGCGACCAGCCGATCGCGGGCGTTCGCGATACCGCCCAGCCGGCGGGGATGGCCAAGGCGAGTGCCGCCAGCGTCGCCATGCCTGATATCTCCAGGCTGTTGCGCAGCGATGAGGTGAAGGCGGCACCGGCGCTGTTTTCGGCCGTCGACAGCAATTGTCGGTAGCGGGAGAAGTCGGCTGCCTGCGGCCACCAGCGCAGCGGCTTGGCGGCAAGATCGGCGGCCGGCGAGATGCTCATGATGAACAGCCAGGCGATGGGCGCCAGGATGATTACGGCGAGCAGCAGCGCGCAGGCATAAATGAAGACGGTGAAGGCGGGGCTCCTGCGTTCCATCAGGCGGCGCTCCCGGCGGTCTTTCGCACCAGTGCCGCATAGGCGACGGCGAGCAGCGTGACGAGCAAGGTGACGATCAGCGCCAGCGACGCGCCCGAGCCGGCGCGCTGGAAGGAGAAGGCTTCCTGGTAGACGAGGATCGAGAGCGTTCGCGTGGTGTTTGCAGGCCCGCCGCGGGTCATCACCCAGATGATGTCGAAAACCTTGAAGGCCTCGATGGTGCGCAGCACCAGCGCCACCATCAGCGGCCCGGCGAGATAGGGCAGGATGACGAAGCGAAAGCGGTTGAAAGGTCCCGCGCCATCGACGAGCGAGGCGGCGGTGATGTCGCGCGGCACGGCTTGGAGAGCGGCGAGCGCGATCAGCGCCACCAGCGGAAAATTCTTCCAGCAATCGGCGACGATCAGGGCCGCCAGCGCCGTTCCCGGCTCGCCGAGCCAGGATCGGTAGGCGTCGATGAGATGCAGTTGCGTCAGCGCGGCATTGAGCGCGCCATATTCGGGATTGTAGATCAGCCGCCACAGCGTGGCGTTGACCACGGTCGGCAATGCCCAGGGCAGGATCATCAGGGCGCGCAGGATGGCCCGGCCGCGAAATTCCTGATTGAGCAGAAGGGCGGCGAGGACGCCGATCACCATTTCGGCGGCAACAGAGATGACCGCGAACAATGTCGTGGTCACCAGCGTGCGCGAGAAATTCGAGCTCGACAGCATGTTGTAATAATTGTCGAAGCCGACGAAATCGCCGCCCGTGCCGACCAGCTTGGCGTCGGTGAAGGAAAGGCCGACCGTGTCGACCAGCGGCCAGCCGATGACGGCGACCATGACCACGAGCAAAGGCAGCATCAAGAGCCATGCGCGGGTCGTCATCCAGGTGCTCGACATCGGAGCAGCCTCTCTTCTTTCATCTGTGATCCGGACATAGCACGGGCGGCACTCGCGCATGACCCCGGAAATCGGAGGCCGATTTCCGGAAAGGATCATGCGCAAGATAGAAAGTGCTACAGCGTCTTTTGCGCGTCATAAGGGACGCGACGCTGTAGTGTCGCCCGTATTGAACGACTAGCTTGTCTCAAAGGCCGCTGTTCTGCGCGGCGGTCTTCAGGGCATCTTCCGGCGAAGATGTGCCGAGCAGCGATTCCTGGATGGCCTGCTGCAGCGCGGTCGACAGCTCCTGGTATTTCGGCGTGGTCGGACGCGGATACATGGCTGCCAGACCGAGCTTGGCGGCGGCGATCAGCTCCTCCTGGCCCTTGGTGACGGCCGGGTCGTCATAGGACGAGGCCCAGATCGGCAAAGAGAGCTTGGCGTATTGGTTCTGCGTGGCTTGCGAGGTCATGAAGGTGATGTACTTCCAGGCCTCGTCCGGGTGCTTGGAGACCGCGGTGACGCCGAGGCCCATCGAGCCGTTGACGGCCGACACTTCGCTTGTGCCGGCAACGCCCGGCGCCGGCACGACGCCGACCTTGCCGGCCACCTTCGAGTCCTTCGGGTCGTTGGCCATGTTGTACATGTAGGTCCAGTTCAGCGCGAAGGCGGCGTCGCCGTTTTCGAAGACCTTGCGAACGTCCTCTTCCAGGAATTCCTTGGAATTGGGATTGGTGAGACCCGACTTGTAGCTGTCGACCATGTATTTCAGCGCCAGCAGGCCGCCGCCATTCTGGAAGTCGGGCTTGCCGTCCTTGAGGAAGTCGCCGCCATAGGCGCTGACCAGCGTGGTGTAGTCGCAGATCGCGGCCTCGGCCTGCGACCAGCTCCACGCGATCGGCGTCTTCAGCAGGCCCTTGTCCTGGATCATCTTGGCCTGTGCGCCGAGTTCTTCCCAGGTCTTCGGCGGGGTCTTGATGCCGGCCTTTTCAAGGATGTCCTTGTTGTAGAACAGGTATTTGGTGTCGAGGATCCAGGGCATGCCATAGGACTTGCCGTCATACTGGACGGTGGTCCAGGCGCCCGGCAGCACGCCCTTCTTCATGTCGTCGGTGATCTTCGAAGACACATCGACCAGCACCTTGTTGGTGGCGTATTCGGCCGGCCAGATGACGTCGAACAGGACGACGTCATAACCGCCGCCCGACCCTTGAGCGAGCACGGTCTTGTCGTGCAGGCCCTCATAGGGGACGAATTCGAGATTGACCTTGACGTCCGGATTGGCCTTGGTGAAGGCATCCGTCATGGCGCGCACGTCGGCCTCGCTGTAGGCGGCCTGCGCCATGAACAGCGCGTTGAGCGTCGTTTCGGCGAATGCGTGGGGGACGAACAGTCCTCCGGCAAAGACGGCGCCGACCAGTGTCTTGGTGATTGTCTTAAGCATTTTCTTCTCCCATTCCGGCGTTGACGGGTCGGCGGTGCATGCGTTTGGCATCGTCTTCCCGGATCCATGTCGCGCGACCTGATCATCACCGGCTGCCCGTGGCGACAGGCTGGGAGCCTGACCATCTTGTTTTGCGGCGCCCGGCTTACATTAAGTCAACTCGCTTGACTTAATTAGTCGATCAATATTCTAATGGAGTCAAGAGGGGAAACGCCGATGGACGACATCAGCCCGATCCGCGCCAAAAGCGGCACCAACCAGGAGGGCACCAGCGCGCATAATCGCCGCGTCATGATCGAGGCGCTGCGTCTCAATGGCGCGCTGTCGCGGGCCGATCTGGCGCGGGCGACGCAGCTCACCAAGCAGGCGGTATCCAACATCGTCGAGGACCTGGAAAGCGATGGACTTGTCGTGGCGCTCGATGCGGTGCGCAAGGGCAGGGGCCAGCCGTCGACCCCCTACAGGCTGGTGCCCGAAGGCGCCTTCGCCATCGGCCTGCAGATCGACCGTTACCTGACGCGGGCGGTCGCGGTCGACCTGATGGGCAGTGTGCTGGCGCGCGCCGAGGCGAACCTGCCCTTTGATGAGCCGTCAAAGGGCGTCGAGGTGATCCTGGGCCTGATCGATGGCGTCCGGCGCGAGCTGGCCGGCATCTCCTCGCAGTCGGAGAAACGCCTCGTCGGTCTCGGCGTCGCCATGCCCGGCCCGTTCGGCCTGAAGAATTCGGATGACAAATGGATGATGCCGGCCTGGCAGAAGTTTCCGCTGCTGGACACGCTGGCCAAGGGCACGGGCCTGAATGTCGGCCTGCAGAACGACGCCGCGGCCTGCGCGACGGCGGAGCGCATCGTGGGTGCCGCGCATGGCGTCGACCACGCGGTGTGCCTCTATGTCGGCTATGGGATCGGCGCCGGACTGATCCTCAACGGCGAGTTGTACAGCGGCGGCCATGGCAACGCCGGCGAAATCGGCATGGCCTTGCTGTCGCCGGCCGGTCCGGGCTCGACACCGCTCGAACATCGCGCGTCGCTGGCCTCGCTTTACCAGCATCTTGGTCTCGATCCCGCTGACGAGGACCTCTACGGAAAGATCGGCGCGCTGGCCGCGTCGGGTGACGTGAAGATCATGCGCTGGATCGACGGGGCGGCGCACGACCTGCGCTGGAGCGTGCATCTGATCGAAACCATCTTCGACCCACAGACAGTGATCCTGACCAGCGGCGCGCCGGAAGCGCTGGCGCGCCGGCTTGTCGAGGCGATGCATCCGCTGCTGCCGTCGATCGCCGACCGGCCAGGCCGGACCTTGCCGCGGCTGCAACTCGGCACCACCGACCCCTGGTCGATCGCGCTGGGCGCGGCGGCGGCGCCGATCAGCCGTGCCTTCGATCCGCTGTTCTCGGCGATCCTGAAGACACGCTCCGGGCCCGCTTGAAAGGGACCGTGCGTCGAAGGCAGAGCCTCGCCCCACGTCACACAGGGTTCATCGTCCGGACATAGCGTCTTTTCCAGTTCTTTGCTGCAATGCAATAGGAGTGGGACATGGTGGACATAGTTTCTAGTGAGGCGGGCATTCCGAGACCAGATCATCCGCTGGATAGTTCTGGCGGCGCGAAGTGGTTCCTGCCGGCCTTCGGGGTGCTGGTGCTGGTCGGCGTGGTCTATGTTGGCTACGCGCTGAGCCAGGACCTGGCGGTGGCCAAGACGGTGCCGTGGATCCTGCTCGGCATCGCCTTGCTGATCGCGCTCGGCTTCGAATTCGTCAACGGTTTCCATGACACCGCCAATGCGGTTGCGACCGTCATCTACACGCGCTCGCTGCCGGCGGAATTCGCCGTCATCTGGTCCGGCGCCTTCAATTTTCTCGGCGTTCTCACCTCCAGCGGCGCGGTTGCCTTCGGCATCCTGTCGCTGCTGCCGGTCGAGCTGATCCTGCAGGTCGGCTCCTCCTCCGGCTTCGCCATGGTGTTCGCATTGCTGGTGGCCGCGATCCTGTGGAACCTCGGCACCTGGTTCCTCGGCCTGCCGGCGTCCAGCTCGCACACGATGGTCGGCTCGATCATCGGCGTCGGCCTCGCCAACCAGTTCATGGCACCCGCCGGCAGCGCCACCAGCGGCGTCGACTGGTCGCAGGCAACCAATGTTGGCGTGACCTTGCTGGTATCACCGATCATCGGCTTCTTCGCCGCCGCCATCCTGCTCTATGCGATGAAGCTTCTCGTCCGCAATCCGGCGCTCTATGAGGCGCCGAAGGGCAATGCCCCGCCGCCCTGGTGGATCCGGGCGCTGCTGATCTTCACCTGCACCGGCGTCAGCTTCGCGCATGGCTCCAATGACGGCCAGAAGGGCATGGGCCTGATCATGCGGATCCTGATCGGCGTCGTGCCGACGGCCTATGCGCTGAACCGTACGCCTGACATCAACTATCTCGAAGCCTACAAGTCGGCTTCGGTTAACGTGGAGACCGCGCTGGGCAAATATGTGAAGCCCGGTGTCACCGTCGCCGATGCGAAGGACGCCAAGGCAGCGGTGCAGGATGCCGTGCGCACCCGGACCTGGAGCGACAAGACGACGGTTGCGTTGCAGACCTACATCCACAGCACAACGGCCGAGCTGCAGCCTTACGCTTCGGTCGACAATGTGCCGACCGATCTGGTCAGCAACGCCCGCAACGACATCTATCTGATCGGCGAGGCGCTGAAACTGATCGACAAGAAGCAGTTGCTGCCGATGGAGGCCGCCGATCTCAAGGCGGTCACCGACTATCACAAGGCCGTCGACAACGCGACGAAGTTCATCCCGATCTGGGTGAAGGTCGCGGTCGCCTTGGCGCTCGGCCTGGGCACGATGGTCGGCTGGAAACGCATTGTCGTCACGGTCGGCGAGAAGATCGGCAAGAGCCACCTGACCTATGGCCAGGGCGCTGCCGCGGAACTCGTCGCCATGGTCACCATCGGCATGGCCGACCGTCTGGGTCTGCCGGTGTCGACGACCCATGTGCTGTCATCGGGCGTCGCCGGCACGATGGCGGCGAACGGCTCGGGCCTGCAATGGTCGACGGTGCGCAATCTGCTGCTCGCCTGGGTGCTGACCCTGCCGTGCTCGATCGCGCTCGCCTTCGCGCTGTTCATCGTCTTCCGTCAGGTGTTCTGAGCGCCAGACCCTCAAAAGAACGGCGCCACCTGCGGCGCCGTTTCTCTTTGTCGGCCCATCCTGCGAAGAGTCAGAGCGTGCGCCTTCCCAAGCGAACGCGCCGCTTCGAACGGTTCAGCTTTCGATGGAATCGTTGGCCGGCTCCAGCCTCACTCCTGCCGCCGCGCAACTTCCGCCCGGCTACGGCGGCGCAGCTGGCGCAGCGACAACACATGCAGCAGGATTGAACTCGGCACCACGAAAGCAGGGGTTAGCACCCCCGGATAATCGCCAGCGCCGATGCTCAGCACATCCGGAACGATCAACTGCCACGGGCCGGGCGAGGTGATTATGCCCATGGTGATCGCGACAGCGAAATCGGCAAGGCCAAGGACGTTCCAGAGAGTTGCCGCCCTCCCGCCTCCGGCTGTGCCGGTCGCCACCGCGATCGCCGCCGGCAACGCGAGCAGTCCTGTCAGCATGTCTCCGATGCCTGCTGGCACTGCGAACACGCCGGGCAGCGCACCATGCAGCCACGCCGCGAGAGCCCAACTGCCGAATACGCGGTAGAGCTGAACCGCGACGAGCCAGCTCGCTGGCATCGCATCGAGCACCTGCCCGATCCGCCCAGAGAACAGCAACAGCGGCGCGCCGATGACCACCGGCAGGAAGATGGCCGATGGCAACGCCGGCAAAGCCGTGGCGTCCTGTTGGAAGACGCCATTGATCGCGGCGCTCCAAGCGACGGCGAACCACAGCGTGTCCGCGATCATGATCGCCAACCAGGTCGCGCGACGTTGACCGGGCGTCAGGCTCGTATGTTCGAGGCCGAGCCACAATCCCAGAGCGACGAGCCCGTGAGCCGCGAGCTGGTGGAACGTGGTCGGAACGCCGCTGTCCGGGATCGCCGGCCAACGATAGATCAAGAGTAGCCACAGCGCCGTGAGCGGCACAAACCACAGCAGGCCGCGCCAGGCGTCACGCGATGGAACGACAGCAGGGGAAACGGCTTCGGCGGCCATCGGCGGTACTCCATTGAGCCCAGCGCATTCTGCTGGCGCCCAGATGTAAGCCCGCTCTCCGCGAGCGGCTATCCGCGATAATGTTGATGGCCTATGAAGCAGAGCTTCACAGTTTACGGGCTTCCAGCCGAGCGACCGCTATGCATTTTCCCGAGATTGCTCAGCTTGTGGCGGGTGCAAGTATCAAGTCGGATCTTCGCGATGCAGGTCGTGGATGGTGACGCCATCGGCATTGGTCGGCAGCATCAGCCATTTCTTGTGACGCAGCGTGCGCTCGGTGTCCTCGAGGCCCATCTCCCAATGCTCGCGCATCGAGGTGCCTGAAAACTCATAGTCCTTGGCGTGACCCTCGTAGCCCTTGTGCTGGTAGATCAGGTGGACGATGTTGACGACGCCGGCGTTGGAATAGTCGGCGATCAGCTCCTTCTCGCCTTCCTTGAGCTGCTCCGGCGGCACGCGCTTCAGCGCATCGAGCAGCTTCATCTTCAGCGCATGGATGCGCTCGAAATTGTCGGTGTTCTGCCGCGTGCGGCTCGAATACATGATGTCCTTGTGGCGCGACAGCACGTCGGCCATGCCGCGCGGCAGCACGCCGCGAGCGCTGAACAGATCGACCTGGAACACCAGCGAGGAACGGTCCTCTTCCTGGTCGAGCAGATATTGCAGCGGCGTGTTGGAGACGATGCCGCCATCCCAGTAATATTCGCCCTCGATGCGGATCGAGGGGAAGGCCGGTGGCAGCGCGCCGCTGGCCATGATGTGCTCCGGCGCGATCCGCACCTTCTCGGTGTCGAAATAGACGAAGTTACCGGTCCTGACATTGACCGCGCCGACACTCAGCCGCTTCTTGCCGTCGTTCAGCACATCGAAATCGATCAGGCTCTCCAGCGTGTCCTTCAACTCGGCGGTGTCGTAGAAGCTGGTGGCGCCTTCTGCCCCCGACAGCTGGAACCAGGGATTGGGATTGCGCGGCTTGAAGAAACCGGGCTGGCCCATTGTCATCGTCATCAACGACGAGGTTTGGTTGCGGATGTCGCGGTAGATGTCGCCTTCGGGCGTGTAGGACCAGATCTTGCGGCCAGAAATCGTCTGCCAGAACTGTTCCAGCCGCTGCAACCGGCGGCTCGGTTCATTGCCGGCGATGATCGCGGCGTTGATGGCGCCGATCGAGACGCCGGATAGCCAGCTCGGTTCGCAGCCGGCATCGGCCAGCGCCTGATAGACCCCTGCCTGATAGGCGCCGAGCGCACCGCCGCCTTGGAAGACCAGCGCGATACGGTCATACTGCGCCGTGATTTCCTCGATGGTGGCGGCTGCTGCCTTGTTGCGGGTACGCTCAAGCACGGACTTTCTCCAGCTGGGTTGCGCTGGCAGCGGATCGGCTGTGGTCAGCGAGGTAATCATGTACGGCTTCGCCCAGGCCGAGCGTGAGGTCCGCCTTGAAGTGAACCGCCGACACGATGTCGATCACGGGCAGCTTCGCCACGTCGGCCATGACATGGGGCCGCAGATCGAGCGCGGCCGGCGCGGTCCAGGCTTCCTTCAGCGTGATGTCGGTAAGGTAGTAGCGGACCAGTTCGCAGATGCGCGGCGTGCCGTCGACATGCGGGATGATCTTGATCAGGAAATTGGGGGCGGCGAGCGAAGCGAGCACGGAATCGTGATCGGCTTCCCGATGTTTGTAGCCCATCGTGCCGGTGGCGCACAGAACGCTGCCATAGTGCAGCGTGCCGACGATCACCTCGCCTTCATGGACGATCTTGGGGTTGGCGAGCTTTTTCGGAAACCCCCACAGCTCACGGCCCCCGGCGATCGGCGCGTCGTCGTCGAGATACATGGAATGGACATAGCCGCCGTGCTGGCCCTTATGGCGTACGGGAATGACCTGACCGGTCTCGGTGTAGTCGCCGAAGCCGGTCGAGTCCGGCATGCGGATGAATTCGTATTTGACCAGCGGCTCATCGATCTCCAATGGCGCCGGCACGACGGCCTCAAGCGCCTCGCGTGTCGTGCGGTAGGTGATGATGATGTATTCGCGGTCGAAGAAACGATAAGGGCCGGGCGGGAAGGAGGGATTGGTGAGCGGCATCGCATAGGCGCGCTTCACGACATCGGCGATTTCCATCCAGGTGCCCCCAACGTTCGAAAATGACCCCGCGCGAATGCGCTGGGAAATATGTTGCATGGCAGCATGACAATGCCGTGTCATCGCCAAGACGCCCTTTCACGAAGCCGGCAAAGGCGGTCGCGGGGCTGTAATCGAGCCGACACATGGCCGTGGCATTGTCTTGTTGCGCCGCACAAACTATCTGCCTCAACACCACTCCCTCCCACCTCTTGCGAGATCTCCCCATGGGTTCCCTGTCTTCGAAGAATGCGCTTGTCACCGGCTCGACCAGCGGCATCGGCCTCGCGATCGCCCGCGCCTTTGCCGCCGAGGGTGCCAACGTCACCATCAATGGCCTTGGCGACGCCGCTGCCATCGAGCAGGAGCGAGTCGGCATCGAGAAGGATTTCGGCGTCAGGTGCCGCTATTCCGACGCCAACATGATGGATGGCGCCGCGGTCACCGCCATGATCCACGACGCGGAAGAGGCGTTCGGCAGCCTCGACATCCTGGTCAACAATGCCGGCATCCAGCATGTGGCGCCGATCGAGGAGTTCCCCGACGACAAGTGGGAAGCCATCATCCGCATCAACCTGCTTGCCGCCTTCTACGCCATCAAGGCGGTGGTGCCGGGCATGAAAAGCCGCAAATGGGGCCGCATCATCAACACGGCCTCGGCGCACGCACTGGTCGCCTCGCCGTTCAAGTCGGCCTATGTCTCGGCCAAGCATGGCATATCGGGCCTGACCAAGACGGTGGCCCTGGAAGTCGCCCAGAACGGCATCACCGTGAACGCGATCGCGCCCGGCTATGTCTGGACGCCGCTGGTCGAAAAGCAGATCCCCGATACGATGAAGGCGCGCGGCATGACCGAGGAGCAGGTCAAGCACGACGTGCTGCTGGCCGCACAGCCGACCAAGGAATTCGTCACCGTGGAAGAGCTTGCGGCACTGGCATTGTTCCTGTGTTCGGATGCGGCCAAGCAGATCACCGGCACGACCTTGCCGATGGACGGTGGCTGGACGGCACAGTAGAGCTGGTCGAAACATACCGGCTTCAGGCCGACGCCAGGCGGCGGCAGGAAGGCAGTGCGCGGGCCAATGAAAATCATCCAGCTCTCCGATCCGCATCTGATGGCGCCGGGTGGCCGTCTCCATGGCTCCGATCCGCTCGCCCGGCTGGAGGCTTGCCTGGCCGATATCGGCAGAAGTCATGCCGATGTCGATCTGGTGGTGGTATCAGGCGACCTGACCAATGATGGCGAGCGCGCCGCCTATGCGGCATTGAGGCAGACGCTGGCGGGGTTCGTGCCGCCTTGCCGGTTGATGCTCGGCAACCACGACGACAGGGCGCTTTTTCTCGAGATGTTCCCGGAAGCGCCGGCCGGACGCGGGTTCGTCCAGAGCGTCTTCGATGGCAGCGATGGCCGCCTGATCCTGCTCGACACGCTGGACGCCGGACATGTCGAGGGCAGGCTGTGCGCGGCCCGTCTCGACTGGCTCGACGAGAAGCTGCAGGAAGCGCGCGACCGGCCGGTTTTCCTCTTCATGCACCATCCGCCGTTCCGGATCCACATGCCGGTGCTTGACGAGGTCAGGCTCGCCGACGCCGATGCCTTGCATGACATTCTCCGGCGCCACGGCAATGTCGGCCACATCTTCGCCGGCCATGTCCATCGGCTGATCGCCGGCAGTTGGCGCGGCATACCAGTCAGCACACTGCGCAGCACCAACCACCAGAGCGCACTGGATTTTTCGGACAGCTGGCGGCTGGGCCATGAGCCGCCAGCCTATGCCGTCATCTTCATCGACGCGGATGGGGTGGTGGTGCATTTCCACGATTTTGGGGCCGGCCAGCCCGAGCCGGTCAAGGGTCCTTGACGAGGCGGCTTTCGCCGCCGCCGAGGTGGGTCTCCCACACATGGTCCGAGATCAGCCGCCGGTACTCCCGGGTCATGACCAGTTTTCTGTGCGAGGCGCCGCCGATGTGAAAAAAAGCGCCGCCCAGCATGCGATGGTCCGCCTCTATCCCACCAAAGTCGAGATCGGCTGCCGTCTTCTGCGCATCCGAAACATCGTTCTCAGCAAGCCCGCGATACAGCAGCGTCCAGTTTCCGCCGCCGGTGTCCATTCCGCTGACAAAACGCGGTGTGAAGTCCAGGTCCAGTCCTTGCACGGCGCTGAAGCGGAAGAAGCAGAACCCAGCCCACATGAACCAGGCTTCAGGGTCCGCTTGCGCTGGGCGCTTTGAGCCGTAGACGACTTTTCCCTCCATCATTGCGGGAATGTCCACGCGGGCGATCGGAAAGCAGTCGTGATCCAGAAATCCGAAAAGCTCCGGCCGCAATGGCCGAACGACGTTGTGGAAGATCCAGTTCATGGAAATCCCGTGCGACCGGTTGGGATGGCCTTCCCGATTCCGAGGCAAACCGAAATAAGTGACTTTTCGCTCCCGGCAGATGTCCGCAATACGCACCCTGGCTGATCGATCGGATGAATTGTCAACGACGACCAGCGTCATTCCCGAGGAATACAAATGCCAGGCGCGGGTGAGCGCATCGATGACCCAGGGCGTATTGAAGGCAATGACAAAGCAGAAGCGCTGGGAGCCGGTTTGCCGCAACTCCTCGGCGAATTTCAGGCCTTTGGGAATGCCGCGCGCGCGAAAATCACGCTCAATCAATGCGTTGCGAAAAGCCTTGACCTTTCTGACAGGCCAGTTGTGGTTCAGCAGATCAACAAGGCCCTTGGCCGGCTTCCAGCTCATGCAAACTTCGCCATTGCTCCAAAATCGGATGCCTGCTCATAAGACGAAGCCCATCTTCCCACAACCCTGGTCTTGAACCGCGAGAATTCGCGACCACCGGCTGGTCCGTACACGCATGCTGTATTTCAACCTGATCTGGTCGCGGCCGCTATCAATCGCGACATCGTAGCGCTAAAACGCCATCCGGGTTCTGCACGGGGTTGATATGTTTGTTGCGATCTTTCGCGCATTGCACGCCATTCCCTTCATTGCTGCAAGTATTGCGCCGTAAAGCAGATAGCCCAGGACCTGGTGGCGCATTGCCGAGTATGACAGGGCCATCGGCGTCAGGAATCGCTTGGCGGTTCCCTCCACCACCCCGCGGCGCGCCGCGATGCGCCTGGCGAGCGCCTCATGCGACTGCGTGTAGGCCTCTGGATCGCCCGTCGTGCCGGACGCGTATCTGTCTTTCAGACGCCTGCTGAAGCGATTGGCGAACAAGGCCGAGCCGGTGATGCCGTGGATCATCGCGATCGGCTCCTGGCCGACGCTGCCGGACACCGGCACGATCAGTTCGCGGGCCGGATGCTCCGGTACCAGCGACGCGATCAAGCGGCCGAATTCGCGCGGTGTCTGGGCTTCGAGCAGGACCGAGGTCTGCAATTTGACGCCGAACCGCTTCTGCACGGCAAGCACCAAAGTCTCCGCCATCAGCGAATCGCCGCCGAGATCGAAGAAATTGTCGTCGGAGCCGACTGCCGGTACGCCCAACTCCGTGGCGAAGATGCCGGCAATCGCATGGGCCGGGCCATCGCCTGGCACTGCCACAGGTCCAACCCGTTGTTGCACGTTCATCGGAAGCCCCTAACCGATGCATGTTCACTGCCAACGCTTTTACGCAGGGTAACGGCTCCTAACAAGTATCCTGTGCGCCATGGGACGGGACGCACGCGCGCCGCCATTGCGTGCAGTCTCGTCACGGCAATGTGGAATTACGCGGTTTGCCGGCTCTCCACCGGCTTTTTCTGCTGTGCTGCACGCATTGTGAAAGTGCTGCAAAAACACGCAGATTTTGGACATTAGTCTTGACAGAAATACAGATGTTCAATACCCGTCAGGCAATTGAACAAGCCTGCATTATGGGAGGATGAGCGGTATGGCTTCCAATGTTTCGTTGACGGGCCTTGCTCGCGATCTCGAGGAACGCGGCAAATCGGGCAAGCCGATCCGCATCGGCCTGATCGGGTCGGGCGAGATGGGAACCGACATCGTCACCCGTGTCGCCCACATGTCGGGCATCGAGATCGGCGCGATCTCCGAGCTGAACCTGCCTGCCGCCAGCAAGGCGGTGGACATTGCCTTCCAGGAAACCGGCCATGCGCGCGAAGTGTCGAACGCTTCGGCGATGACGGCTGCCATGGAAGCCGGCAAGGTGGCGGTCACCAATGACGCCAGCCTGGTCATCAACAATGATCTTATCGAC
Organism: Mesorhizobium sp. M8A.F.Ca.ET.165.01.1.1; assembly: GCF_004792065.1. Lineage (NCBI taxonomy): Bacteria > Pseudomonadati > Pseudomonadota > Alphaproteobacteria > Hyphomicrobiales > Phyllobacteriaceae > Mesorhizobium > Mesorhizobium sp. M8A.F.Ca.ET.165.01.1.1. The sequence continues at coordinate 47,208 of NZ_SRTH01000028.1, forward strand.
GTCGTCATCGATGCCACCGGCGTTCCCGCCGTCGGCGCCGAGATCGGTTTGCGCGCCATGGAGCATGGCAAGCATCTGGTGATGATGAATGTCGAGGCCGACGTCACCATCGGCGCCTATCTGAGGAGCGAAGCCGACCGGCTCGGCGTCACCTATTCGCTGGGCGCCGGCGACGAGCCGTCCTCCTGCATGGAGCTGATCGAATTCGTCTCGGCGATGGGCCATCCGATCGTCGCCGCCGGCAAGGGCAAGAACAATCCGCTCAACATCGACGCCACGCCGCCCGCCTATGAGGAAGAGGCCAGGCGCCGGCACATGAACGTGCGCATGCTGGTCGAGTTCGTCGACGGCTCGAAGACCATGGTCGAGATGGCGGCGATCGCCAATGCCACCGGACTGGTGCCGGACAAGGCTGGCATGCATGGCCCTGCGGCGACGCTTGGCGAGTTGAACAAGGTCCTGGTGCCGCAGAAGGATGGCGGCGTGCTGTCCAGGGTCGGCGTCGTCGACTATTCGATCGGCAAGGGCGTCGCGCCGGGCGTCTTCGTCGTCGCCGACATGTCCCACCCGCGCATCTCGGAGCGCATGGAAGACCTGAAGATGGGCAAGGGCCCGTACTTCACCTTCCACCGCCCCTATCACCTGACCTCGCTCGAAGTGCCTCTGACCTGCGCCCGCGTCGTGCTCTACGGCAAGGCCGACATGGTGCCGCTGGACAAGCCGGTGGCCGAAGTGGCCGCGGTTGCCAAGAAGGACATGCAGCCAGGCGAGAAGCTCGATGCGATCGGCGAATATTGCTATCGCGCCTGGATCATGACAGCGCCGGAAGCGCATGCCGTCAGGGCCATTCCCTGCGGCCTGCTGCAGGGCGGTTCGGTGACGGCGCCGATCAAGAAGGGTGAGTTGATCACCTACGCCAATGCCACCCCGGCTCCGGGCTCGAAGATCGCCGAACTGCGCGCCCGCCAGGACAAGCTCGTCTACGGAACCGTGGAGGCGTGATCATGGCCGGAGCCAGCAAAGCCGTCGCGGACAGCCGCGCCAACCTGCCTTTCGTCTATCGCCAGTACAGCGCCGAGCAGTTGAAGCAGGTGCTCTACAAGATGTACCTCATCCGCCGCTTTGAAGAGGGCGCGGAGGAAAGCTACACGCGCGGCCTCATCCACGGCACCATGCATCTATCGATCGGCCAGGAGGCCAGCGCCATGGGCATCTGCATGCCGCTTGGCGAGGATGACCAGATCACCTCGACGCATCGAGGCCATGGCCATTGCATCGCCAAGGGCGCGGAAGTGAAGCGCATGTTCGCCGAGTTCTTCGGCAAGACCACGGGCTACTGCAAGGGCCGCGGCGGTTCGATGCACATCGCCGATGTCGCCAAGGGCAATCTCGGCGCCAACGGCATTGTCGGCGGCGGCATTCCGATCGCGGTTGGCGCCGCGCTGTCCTCCAAGATGATGAAGACCGGCAAGGTGGTCGTCTCCTTCTTCGGCGACGGCGCCAACAATGAGGGCGCCTTCCACGAGGCGCTCAATATGGCGGCGGTCTGGAAGCTGCCTGTCATTTTCGTCTGCGAGAACAATGGCTACGGCATGTCGACATCGACGGCCCGGTCCACTGCCGTCAAGAACATCGCCGACCGTGCCGCCGCCTATTCGATGCCCGGCGTCATCGTCAACGGCAATATCTTCTCCGAAGTCGCCGAGGCTTCGTACAAGGCGGTCGAGCGGGCACGCGCGGGCGAGGGGCCGACGCTGATCGAGTCCAAGACCTACCGCCATCGCGGTCACTCCAAGAGCGACCGCAACCGCTACCGCACCAAGGAAGAGATCGAGGACTGGATGTCGAACCGCGACCCGATCACGCTGTTCGAGAACGAGTTGCGGGAATTCGGTTTCATCGACGACAAGGGCATCGAAGCCATCCGCGACGCGGTGGCGCAAGAGATCGCCAACGGCATCGAGTTCGCCAAGGCGAGCCCCTCGCCCGACGTCAGCGAGACCGGAAATTACGTGTATACGGAGCAGGCGTGATGGACGCGATGGTGCGTGAACTGAGCTACGCCCAGGCGATCCAGGAAGCTATGGCGATCGCCATGGACATGGACGAGCGCGTCTTCCTGATGGGCGAGGATATCGGCGTCTATGGCGGCGCCTTCCAGGTCACTGGCGACCTGGTCGATCGTTACGGCGCGGACCGGGTGCTGGACACGCCAATCTCGGAACTGGGTGGTGCTGGCGTCGCAGTCGGCGCTGCCGTCACCGGCATGCGGCCGATCTTCGAATTCCAGTTTTCGGATTTCGCCACGCTCGCCATGGAGCAGATCGTCAACCAGGCCGCCAAGATGCGCTTCATGCTGGGCGGCGAGGTTTCAGTGCCTGTCGTCATGCGCTTCCCTGCCGGCTCCGGCACGGGGGCCGCCGCGCAGCACAGCCAGAGCCTGGAAGCCTGGCTCGGCCATGTGCCGGGACTGAAGGTCATCCAGCCGGCGACACCCTATGATGCCAAGGGCATGCTTCTGGCTGCTGTCGCCGATCCCGATCCGGTCATGATCTTCGAGCACAAGCTGCTCTACAAGATGAAGGGGCTGGTGCCGGAAGGCTATTACACCGTGCCGATCGGCAAGGCCGACATCCGCCGCGAGGGCCGCGACCTCACCATCGTCGCCACCTCGATCATGGTGCAGAAGGCGCTTGACGCCGCCGCCACGCTGGAGGCCGAAGGCATCGACGTCGAAGTCGTCGACCTCCGGACCATCCGGCCGATGGACAAGCAGACCGTCATCGACAGCGTCAAGAAGACGTCGCGGCTGATGTGCGTCTACGAAGCCGTCAAGACGCTGGGCATCGGCGCCGAGGTCAGCGCCATGATCGCCGAGAGCGAGGCGTTCGATTATCTCGATGCGCCGATCGTGCGACTGGGCGGCGCGGAAACGCCGATCCCCTACAATCCGGAGCTGGAAAAGGCCACGGTGCCGCAGGTTCCCGACATCATCATCGCCGCGCGCGACCTCGTGAAAGGGGTTCGCTGAGACATGCCGACCGAAGTCATTCTTCCCAAGGTCGACATGGACATGGCGACCGGACAGATTTCGCGCTGGTTCGCCGAGGAAGGCGCTCAGGTCAAGAAGGGCGACGTGCTGTTCGAGATCGAGACCGACAAGGCCGCGATGGAGATCGATGCGCCTGCCAGTGGCGTGCTTCGCGACGTGACCGGCAAGGAAGGCGTCGATATTCCGGTCGGCGCGCCGGTCGCCTGGATCTATGCCGACGGCGAGGCTTATGGGACCAAGCAGGACGCGGCGCCAGTCTCCCCCCTCGCGACGAAGCACGATGTCCTTTCAACTGCCGGGAGCGAGGCGCCCCCCTCCGCCCTGCCGGGCATCTCCCCCACAAGGGGGGAGATCGGCCAATCGCCGTCGGGCGCACGCGCGACACCGTTGGCTCGCCGCTTGGCGCGCGAGGCGGGTCTCATCCTTTCAGCCATATCAGGCACCGGCCCGCATGGCCGTGTGGTCAAGGCGGACATCGATGCGGCGATTGCCAAGGGCGGCGCCAGGGAGGCTCCGGCGGTCGCTCCCGAAGCTCCTGCCGCATCTGCTCCAGCTGTTAAGGCAATGTCGGACGATCAGGTGCTGAAGCTGTTCGAGCAAGGCTCTTACGAACTCGTCCCGCACGACAATATGCGCAAGACCATTGCGCGGCGCCTGGTCGAGGCCAAGACCACCATCCCGCATTTCTACCTGACGCTCGACTGCGAGCTCGACGCGCTGCTTTCGCTGCGCACGCAGCTCAATGCGGCGGCACCGGTGAAGAAGACCGACAAGGGTGAGGCGCCTGCCT
>NZ_SRTH01000286.1:0-278 GCF_004792065.1 Mesorhizobium sp. M8A.F.Ca.ET.165.01.1.1
GGCGACATTGCGCGAAACAACGCTGGTCTGCTTCGAAGTGGCCAGAAGCGCCGACTGGGCGATGCTCAATGCGGTGGAAAGCGACATGCGGGTCTTTCACGCGGGCCGGCGCCCGCCGGTTATCTCTTCAAGTTGACCAGGACATCCATCAAATCGGAACCCGTCTGGAAGACCTTGGAATTGGCAGTGTAGCTGCGCTGCGCTGCAATCATGTTGGTCAGTTCCTCGGCGATATCGACGTTGGAGTTCTCCAAAGCCCCTGAGACGATGGAGCCAAG
>NZ_SRTH01000287.1:0-278 GCF_004792065.1 Mesorhizobium sp. M8A.F.Ca.ET.165.01.1.1
GTCGTGCCCAAGGGTCCCAAGGCGCATGCCGCGGGCACTTTCGGCGACGGTATCGGCGTGACCTCGGCCAGCACCAAGAAGGAAGCGGCCTACCTGTTCTGCCAATGGGCGGTGTCGCCGGCAATGGGCGCGCGCCTGCTGCAGGCCGGCGCCGGCGTGCCGTTCCGCAAATCGGTGCTCGAGGATCCCAAGGTGCGCGAGGGCGTCACCATGCCGCCGAGCTGGCTGGATGCCGTGGTCGGCTCCGGCAACATCAGCCGGCTGGCGCTGCCGGTCAT
>NZ_SRTH01000288.1:0-278 GCF_004792065.1 Mesorhizobium sp. M8A.F.Ca.ET.165.01.1.1
TGAAGGCCGGGTCGGTGCGCAGTCGGTCGAGATCGTTGGCATCCTCGTAGCCGCATGCGATCGCAAAGATGCGGGCGCGCAGAATGTCGGCCATGGCGTGCGTCACCCGCTGTGGGTCGCGCGGATCGTGGATCGCAGCGGCCAGCCTGTCGGCCAGTTGCAGGCGTCGCTCGGCCGCGGCCAAAAGCATGACGCCACCATCCGAGGTGATGCGTCCGCCGTCAAACGCAGCTGTGATCTTCTTGCGCCCAACGGCTGGAAATGAGAGCGGCAGCAAC
>NZ_SRTH01000289.1:0-278 GCF_004792065.1 Mesorhizobium sp. M8A.F.Ca.ET.165.01.1.1
GGCGGCCTGAAGGCCAAGGGCCATCCGATCGGCGCCACCGGGGTCTCGATGCATGTGCTGACCGCCATGCAGTTGACCGGCGAGGCCGGCGGCATCCAGGTGCCGGGCGCGAAGCTCGGCGGCATCTTCAACATGGGCGGTGCTGCCGTCGCCAATTACGTTTCCATTCTCGACCGCATCAGGTAGAAGCGGCCCGCACTTAAGCATGTCGCCCAGAAGCGTGCAGCGGTTCTGGGACAACGGCATGCATCAAAAACAAAGACTTGAAGCGCGTCGCC
>NZ_SRTH01000290.1:0-248 GCF_004792065.1 Mesorhizobium sp. M8A.F.Ca.ET.165.01.1.1
TGTCGACACTGGCGACACCCACAGCGTCACCGCCGTCAATGGCTCGGCCGGCAATGTCGGTGCCAACCTCGTCGGCACGTACGGCACGCTGCATCTCAACAGCGACGGCACCTACACCTACACGCTCGACAATGGCCTGGCCTCGGTCCAGGCGTTGGCCGAAGGTGCCAGCGTCACCGACGTCTTCACCTACACCAACGCCGACAACCATGGCGGCTCTTCGAGCTCCAGCCTGACGGTGACCATCA
>NZ_SRTH01000291.1:0-243 GCF_004792065.1 Mesorhizobium sp. M8A.F.Ca.ET.165.01.1.1
CCAACGCCGACAACCATGGCGGCTCTTCGAGCTCCAGCCTGACGGTGACCATCAACGGCACAAATGATGCTCCGGTCGCGGTTGCCGACATCAATTCGGTGAAAGAAGACACAGCGCCCAATCCGGTGAGCGGCAATGTGCTTTCCAACGACACCGATGTCGACAATGGCGACACGCACAGCGTCAGCGCCGTCAACGGCTCGGCTGGCAATGTCGGCAACGACCTGGTCGGCACCTATGGCA
>NZ_SRTH01000292.1:0-228 GCF_004792065.1 Mesorhizobium sp. M8A.F.Ca.ET.165.01.1.1
TGATGGTCACCGTCAGGCTGGAGCTCGAAGAGCCGCCATGGTTGTCGGCGTTGGTGTAGGTGAAGACGTCGGTGACGCTGGCACCTTCGGCCAACGCCTGGACCGAGGCCAGGCCATTGTCGAGCGTATAGCTGTAGCTGCCGTCGCTGTTGAGATGCAGCGTGCCATAGGTGCCGACCAGGTCGTTGCCGACATTGCCAGCCGAGCCGTTGACGGCGCTGACGCTGT
>NZ_SRTH01000293.1:0-226 GCF_004792065.1 Mesorhizobium sp. M8A.F.Ca.ET.165.01.1.1
GGTTGTCGGCGTTGGTGTAGGTGAAGACGTCGGTGACGCTGGCACCTTCGGCCAACGCCTGGACCGAGGCCAGGCCATTGTTGAGCGTGTAGGTGTAGGTGCCGTCGCTGTTGAGATGCAGCGTGCCATACGTGCCGACGAGGTTGGCACCGACATTGCCGGCCGAGCCATTGACGGCGGTGACGCTGTGGGTGTCGCCAGTGTCGACATCGGTGTCGTTGGTCAG
>NZ_SRTH01000294.1:0-219 GCF_004792065.1 Mesorhizobium sp. M8A.F.Ca.ET.165.01.1.1
CCATCACCGGCACCAACGATGCGCCGGTGGCGGTGGCCGATGCGGCGGCGGTGAAGGAAGACACCAACACGCTGGCCGATCCCAATCCGGTCAGCGGCAATGTGCTTTCCAACGACACCGATGTCGATGTCGGCGATACCCACAGCGTCAGCGCCGTCAACGGCTCGGCTGGCAATGTCGGCAACGACCTGGTCGGCACCTATGGCACGCTGCATCTCA
>NZ_SRTH01000029.1:0-47100 GCF_004792065.1 Mesorhizobium sp. M8A.F.Ca.ET.165.01.1.1
CACCGCGCCGCAGAGTTGCCGGTCTGGCTGCACAGATACAATTGGCACCGTCCCCACGGGAGCCTAAAGTCCAAAACACCTATCAGTCGCCTCGCTCTAACCGAGGACAACCTGTTGAGGCTCCACAACTAGCTCGTCAGCGACGACACACCCGCTCGAGCACCCATAGACTATGATCACCGGCGCGGACTGGAAGAATACGGCTGCATCGCCCGAGCCGGCGGAACAGAAGATCTCGGCATCCAGTCAACGCTCGATACAAAGCGCGCGATCGAATGGCCCGAGCACAAGGGGATCAAAAAGCTTCTCAGACAATTGAGGACCCTTCGGACCCCAAAAGGGCTATAGCCTGATTTTGGGTTCGCACGCCTAGCTTCTTCTTGGCATTGTCCAAATGAAAAGCGATCGTGCGTGGCTTGATACCCAAGATGCGGCCGGTCACCCAGGCTGAATTACCCCGCGCTGCCCACCTCAGGCACTCATATTCGCGGGATGTCAGCGAAACCCCATCCACTGTTCGATCGCTCGGCAATTTGCGGCGAACGCAACGATGAAAGCAGGCCGCCATCAGTTGAAGAGCTTGTTCGTACCGCTCAGCGACCCGAAGAAATACTGGACGAGGCTCATCGGCGGCAAAAGTAACCGCAGCGATGCGGCCGCGGAGATCGACAATTGGGATCGTCAAACCGCAGCAGATGCTGAATTGAGCCGCCTCATCGAATAGCTGCTGTTGAGCCGGCGACATTTTATCGCCTCCCAAATTCGATCCCCAGTGAAACGGGCAGCCGCCATTTCGAGCACGCAAGACCACAGGATCGAGTTTCTCATACTGATTTTCCAGATACTGTCTGGTCCAGCGGGGTGGATAGTTTGAAATTAACCTCGGTTTGCCGGAAGGCCGTGCTGGCAAGGAGAGGTAGGCAAAGAAGATTAGGTCAAGTCGTCCGGCCGCCTCAGCCATGGCATCCCGGAAATCTGCCTCATCGATACTCTGTGACAGTCTTTCAAGGAATGTCTCGAAAACAAGTGGCATGTGCCTCGTCATCGTCGCGCTCGATTCTTCCTCTTTCTGCACGCCTTCCGGCTGCGTCGTGTATGTCCCGACAAACGTGATTGAATTCGCGGGCGTCGCTGGGCTGACCGGGCTCCAGAATGCTGCCACACTTTCGATCTTCGTCGGTCATCCCAATCATGCTGGGCTCACCCGATGGGCGTCTGGCAGACGCCTCATGATCTCAACAGCTCAATCAGAGAATCTCCATGCATTAAATCATGACCGCCCCTGCACCGACCAAATCAGGAGAAATCATCCTGCGCTGACCAAAAGCCATCATTGACCCCAGCTTTTGCAGGAATTTGGGTCGGCATTAGCATAACAATTCGGATAGCCGCTCATCCCCCACCCGGGGCGCCGTGATCCGCAAAGAAGTGTTGCGATGCTTTCTTTTCTTTGATAGGCAAATCGTCTCAACAATATTAAAATGCCTTTCCTTGTGAACGGGGTGGCGTGTGAGTATCGTCCTTCTATATACCTGACGTGATAAAATTCACCGCAATGATTATGGCCCGCTGCAATGATGTAAAGGGCACGTCTAAGCTCAATCTGCATCGGAACGTGCAGATGACCTTTACCAGACCCTCGATCCCGCACGGGCCATAATGATACTGATTACGTGGGTCAAAAAGGGCGCCCTGCCGGCGGGGAGGTACACCCGCAGGGCGCGCCGCACAGAGGTCCTGGTCGTTGGGCAACAGGACAGCGGCGGCAGAACTGATTCGGTTACAAATCGTGACTGAAATAGCCCGGAGCATGCTCAAGATCAGATATCTGGAATTCAACAGTTTTGGGTCTGCTCGGCGCAGTAGCGCGCAGGGACATGCCTGCCTCCGGACTCGCTCCTTCGCGATCGCAAAATCATACGGCACCCTCGGCCTTCAGCGCGCGATAGGTGGTATCGACCGACTTTACCGTCGCGTCGACAATGATGTCGATCTCTTTTCGGGTAATGATCAGGGGGGGGGCATAACCGAGGATGTCGCCATGCGGCATGGCCCGTCCGATGACGCCATTCTCAAACAGAGCAGCTGCAGTGCGCACCCCGACCTGAAGGTCGGGTTCGAATGGTATCCTTTGTTTTGGGTCCCGCATCATCTCCACGGCCGACAGGATACCCACTCCGCGAACTTCACCAACGATGGGATGTCCCGCCAGCTCGGCCTTCATCCGGTCTTGCCAATACGGTCCAACATCGCGGACATGCTCCAGAATATTTTTTTCTTTAAGCAGTCGAATATTGGCGAGCGCGGCTGCGGCACAAAGCGTGTGCCCCGAATATGTCCAGCCGTGGCCGAGTGCGCCGTGCTTCTCAGTTCCTTGTTCCAAAACCGACCAGACACGGTCGCCAATGATTGACCCGGAGATGGGGAGGTAGGCGGAACTCAAACCCTTTGCGATGGTCACGAAATCCGGACGCATGTTATACAGGTGGGAACCGAACTTCTCGCCGGTTCGCGCGAAGCCACAGACCACTTCATCCGCGATTAGAAGGATATCGTATTTGTCGAGCACCGCTTGAATGGACGTCCAGTACCCTTTGGGGGGCGGCACAATACCTCCTGTCCCAAGTACCGGCTCTCCGATAAAAGCTGCAACCGTTTCCGGTCCTTCGGCCAGGATCAAGGCTTCAAGCTCATCGGCACAGCGCCGGGAGAACGCTTCCTCGCTCTCCTCGACACGCGCCTGGCGGTAATAGTGCGGCGTGGTTGTATGGCGCACCAAATCCAGAGGCAGGTCGAAGAAATTGTGAAAGAAGGGAAGGCCAGTTAGGCTACCCGTGACCAATCCAGACCCGTGATAGCCGCGATTTCGCGAGATGATCTTTTTCTTTTCGGGCCGGCCAAGAATGTTATTATAGTACCAGACCAGCTTGATGTTGGTTTCGTTGGCATCGGAACCGGAGAGGCCGAAATAGACCCTTCGCATGTTCTGACCGAAATACTCGACCACGGCCTCTGCCAACAGGGCGACCGGCTCCGTACCTTGGCTGGCATAGACGTGTGCGAACGGCAATTCGTGTGCTTGCCTGGCAATGGCCTCGGCGATCTCCGTGCATCCATATCCCATGTTGACGCAGTAGAGTCCTCCGAAACCGTCGAGGCTCCTTCGGCCTTCGGTGTCCCAGATATAGACGCCTTCCGCACCGGCCATAATCCTATTTGGCGTTTCGCCTCGGCTGTGCTTGGCCAAATGCGTAGAAGGATGGAAGACGAAGCTTCTATCCTTCTCCCGGAGTTGCTCGGTTCCCAGATTGCTCAAGCGCATGTCCCTCTCCTCGCGATAAATTGGCGGAGGGCACTCGGCCAGCCACCTGTTTAGCAAATAGCATACCGGAAACGTCCCTTGAGTTTCTCGGGAATGCAGGTTATTCGCCGTGAAATTCGCGGGATCGGCCCGAATTGCCGTGAAAACTAAGGCGTCACGTTCGCCTTAGCCGAGGGTCGGGGGCGCGTCATGCAAACACGAACAGCTTACGACGCGCATGCGCCCAGCATAGTGCCCGATTAGCGGGCGATATTGACGGATGAATAGCGCTCGGGACGCTGTTCCCGCCGGCCGCGCGAGGCACGATAGAGCGCCGGCGGCCATGTTCCGCCGAACTGCCGGTCATCCCTTACATTCTGACGGTCCGGATCGGTCTTGCCGTTCCCAAGGGTGGTAATGCAGGTGATCAGGGGCAAAGCACATTCGCCTCGATCAGCAGGCAGCGGGTTCCGTGCCGCGGCACAGGCTCCAACCTGGTTGGCCAGCGCTGAGAGGCTGAGGTCGTGCCCTCGCGCATATTGATCGCTTTGGCGGTGCGGCGGCTGGTGCTCGGCAGACTTCTCGAAGGAGCATAGCCAGAAGGTTCGGCCCGGCAAAGACGCGCGGCGAGAGCTCCTTGCCATTGACATCTTGATTCGCAGCCGACCAGCGCCGCCAAGTTCTATCGTGAGCGTGTTGCCTTTCTTGCGATCGCAAATTCGTGGTTGCTGCGCAGGGCGAGCCGAGCTGCGGCTCGCAGGAGGGGGCGAGCCGACAGAATTGCGCGGCCTGAAAAGCTGCCTCCATCAATGCTGGCCGCTCGTGCAGTCTCGAAACGCTGGATCAAGCCTCAAACATCGAACAGCCGCTCCTTTTCCTCGCGAAACCAGCGCCCTCGCGCGACATGATCTTGTCTGACGATCCGACGCTTCGAGCGGGGCTCCTCTAATAGGTTGCACATGACCTGCAGCTTTCAGCCAAACTCAGCAAATCGGACGTCTCTTCTTATCATCGCTCGGCAAGCTCGGAACACGCTGGGGGACGTTGCTAAGGCTAGTCGCCGCCAGCGGATGGCGAGGATGTTTTGGCGGCTAAGTGCTTTTAGGTGGGCGATTATAAGCCGAGATCGCGATAGGTGCTTTCGCCATAGCTCCTGGCGCCATCGCCACGCTGAGCGTTTGAAAGCCGATGAAATTCGCTGGGCCAATTGGCTAGCGCGTGCTTGATGGCCTTCATCTTGAACGGCACGTGCACAACACATTTGTCCCTGATGATAGGCGGACAGCTCGCATCTTGTTGCCGCGAGCCGTTAAGGTTTGCTGCGATTATCGGCAGACCTAGATCAAGGGCCAATTCCATTTCCCAGCGCACGAAGCGAAAAAGGTTTTTCGTTTTCTCACCGATCAGGACAAGTACCTGGCTCGATCCATTCATTCTGTTGCGAAGATTGCGTTTAACATAATCTTCGTCCTGTGCTCGGCTCGTCATATTGTCCAGATCGTGAGCGTTCGCGAATTCAAAACTCACATTCTCGCTGGCATTCCACCCTTTCATAAAGCGGTATGCCCAAGCGTCTTCATCGCCGTCAAATATTACATAGGTCGGATCGCTGTATGCCATTGTTGTCTCTTAGTTGTTTTGACGAGCAACCCACTGGGTGTGCTCCCGTGAGAAAGCCAGTTCGGCTTCGTTCACCGCGGCGGAGAATGCCTCATCCGAGTTGGCGTCCGTAATAAGGTCGGCAGTCAAGCCGATCTCGTGAGCTGTCAACGTGTAAGCCGATGCCAATTCGTTAAATTTCTTGATCTGGGTCCACCCGATAAGCGAGGCGGCGATGACAATTAGCGGCTCGGTCGGCCAGCCAGGCATCGCGGGGTCAGCGATGCGTACTACGATGAACGAGAATCCCAGAGCGTATGCAAAAATACCAAGGCCCATCCAGACTTTCGCGGACCTCTTGTTCGAGCGCGCCTTCTTCTCGTACCACTTCCGCTGGTCGCAGATTCGTCTCTGCAGATATATGTCTTTTCTTTCTTTTAGCGGGGAGTCCCTTATCGACATCATCTGGTCGGTTGTTTGGGGGGATGCTGAATCGGTGCCGCTCAACGCGCTACCAAGGTGACGATTGCTATCAAGGATACCTTCCATGAGCTTTCGAAAATCAGCTCTGGCGTCAGCGGCGCGCGCGTCATCGAACGGCTGTGCTCGCATCGCGAAGCGCCAAGTCAATGTCTTCACCGACTCTGCAAGAGCTCGAGCCTGATACCAGACCTGCTCGGGCTTTGTGACCGACCGGAAAATGAGGACTCCCATTGAGCAAAGAAATACCGCAGCATAGACACCGAAATAGGCTTTTGATGGCGACAAGTCCAAAGAGAGCACCGACGCTAAAAAAAGAAGAACGTACTCTGCCCGGATCAGGCGGAGAAACGTCGCCTGCTGCTCGTTGGATGCCACGTCGGCGCTATTATAGAGTCCAGGATATTTCATTTTTGAAGCACACCAGTCTATTTTGTGGCGGTAAATTCTTTAAGCCAGGATTTGGCAAACGTGAGGTTAGCAGTCGAGCTTACAGAGCCTATTCTTGAGCGAGGCGCGGTCCCTCTGTTCATAAACAGGAATGCAGGTCCTGTCCCATCAATGTAAGGGTATAGGCCCAAAAATTCTTGCCCGGAGAATGTTTCCGAAGAATTTTTTGCCACGGGCAGAACCGCTACCGCGGTCCGAAACCCATCGAAAAAGCCAAGCTCCCAAGGCATCCATCTGGATTCTGGAGAATTGTTTGAATGCACATAGATTAGCGTCTTTGACTGCCTCATACGGGTCCGCAGCAACTCGGCGGTGGCCGAGGAGACCTTTGTGCGGTCCAGTTGTGAATCTTCGACCCAATCTACGTAAGCAGTGAACCCAAGCTCCTCGAAAATTCGCTTCACACCGAGAATGATCTCTGCGTCCTTGAAAGAATGTGACAGAAAAACGTCGAATGAAGATCTGGCTGTAGCTGCGGCCGTCTCTTCCTTTAGAACGATCGATGCGGCTCTATGTCCTCGACTGGCATTCGCAACTCTTTTCAGCTCTGCCTCGGTCAGTAGCACTATTCAAATCCCCCATGATCTGTTCGCAATCTATGAACTTGACGCCCATTCGATTAAGCGACCCTTGTCTTGTGAAAACTGGCACCATGCTCTCCAGCCGGTAGCGCAACCTCCACCTTCTCAAAGACCACGTCGGCTGGCAGGAGTGACCGGCCTTGTCACCCACCTACGCGACCCCGGCACAGCCATGCTCCTCGCTTAGAAGGCTGCGAGACCAGCGATGTCAAACAGGACAGACGATCTCCTAATCTCGATCAGCAACGAACTTACGACGTAAAAACGCGATGGAGCGATCTCCGAATGTCCGCAGGCGTCGAGGGCCGGGTTGGTCGCCAGGGCCGAGCGGGCCAGCTTGCACTCCCGCTACCCGTCGGCTTGCCAAACCCTCGCTGTAGATTTCGCCCCCCCCACACGGATGCGCTGACCGCGACTAAGCTCAATCGCCACTGATCGCCAATCCAGGGCGAAAGTTCCCCCCTTGAAGTAGCGGTAGAGGCATTTTTTCGGCACTTCGCATCTTAGATATGGACGCCTCCTCAACCAGGCACGATCCGGTTTGGCTTCTCGCCGTAACCGTGCTGGCCAAGTGCGTCCGATGGCTGCTTCGATCCGTCTCCTGGAATGATCGGTTCCAGATTGCTCAAGCGCATCGTCCTTCCTCGCCATCAACTGGCGGATAGCGCTCGGCCACCTTTTTCCAGCAATTAGTATACCGCAAATGTCCCTTGAGTTTCGTCGGAATGGGCGCCTTTTGCCGACGAATCTACGGGATCCGTGCCAAACGCCGTTGAAACTTAAACTTTCGCTTTCACCGTTGCCTCAGGGCGGACAAAGGTATCGGTGAATTGGACTTCACTGGTTTCGTGACGACAAGGCTATAGTATTGATCAATCCCCAAGCCTGCCTGCAGCAGTCCCTCCATGAAATCCTGATAGGCGGCCATAGAACGAGATGCGACCCGCATCAAATAATCCACGCGCCCCCCAATTGCCCAGCAGTCCAGGATTTCCGGAATCTCTTGGATTGCAGTTTCGAAGACTCGTTGGTCCTCAAGACGATGGCGATCCAGCACGACTTCTACCATCACAAAGATCATGCCGCCGACGAGTGCAGGACTCAGTCGCGCATAAAATCCCTCAATAATTCCTGCGGCCTTGAGTGCTCGGAGCCGCTCCGAACAGGCCGACGCCGAAAGATGAACTCGTTTTGCAAGCTCACTTTTTGAAATCCGACCGTCTGCCTGAATCTCGGAGAGAATCCGGACGTCCCAACTGTCGAGTTGCACGGGATCGGGTTTCGACTTCATAACCTGTTGCTCTCAAGCAGCGATCGACAGCGCGCCGTGTGCCGATCAATTCTATTATCATTGAAACGACCGAATGTAGCAGTGGAAGGCATCCGTTCCAGGCCCGAGATGTGCTAGAATGGGTATGAAAATCAGCTAAGGAGAGCGATCCGCTGAGAAAAGCTGCAGAAGTAATTTGGCTATCGCCCCAGCGCCTAACGGGCAATGGTGCAGCTGGAGAGGAAGTCGGCGGCGGCAGAGACCTTCTGATAAATAAAATAGATAACCCATTTTCTTGAATCCCCGCTACCGTACTTGATAGACGCGCGACTGCATTCGAGCCTCGATCGCGTGGACGGCATACTCAATGCAGTATTCAGTGGCACATTCAGCTATTGGGGTGAATTGAAGGCCTTGCTCGTCCGGCTCGCCGAGGCGCAAGGCACCGCAAATGCCGCTCGTCGTACGGCGTGCCCAACAATTTGACGCTGGTGTCTGGCCGAAATCGCCTAACTGGGAAGATTCAAACGCCGATGTTGCGTGCGATGCTGTCGGCCGCCATACGCCTACGCCACTCGAGAGGCCCGGAATTGTGAATGGAGTTTCCCTCAACATCGACGGCCATGATAACAGGCATGTCCTGCACATCGAATTCATAGATGGCTTCCATGCCCAGGTCTTCAAAGGCAACGATCCGCGCCTTCTTAATCGATTTTGAAATCAGGTACGCAGCGCCACCCACTGCAGCAAGATAGGGCGTTTTGTGTCTTATAATCGACTCGATGGCCGCCGGTCCCCTTTCCGCTTTGCCGATCATCGCAAAAAGGCCGGTTTCGGCGAGCACCTTGTCCGTAAAATCGTCCAAGCGGCTGGAGGTTGTTGGACCGGCGGGTCCAACGACCTCATTCCTCACTGCCCGGACGGGACCGACATAGTAGATCACGCGTCCCGTCAGATCGACCGGAAGCGGCTTGCCGGCATCGATCAGCTCGACCATTCGTTTGTGGGCAGCGTCACGGCCCGTCAGCATCTTTCCAGACAGCAGGAGCGTTTCACCGCAGCGCCACGATGCCGTCTCTTCCTTCGTCAGCGTATCTAAATTGACCCGCCGGACGCCGGCTGGGTTCAATTCGTCGGCTCCGATGTCGGGCCATTCGCGCAAATCGGGCGGCTGGAGCCTGATGGGTCCAGAGCCGTCCAAAGTAAACTTCAGGTGCCGGTTGGCGGCGCATTGCGGGATGAGCGCCACAGGCTTGGACGCCGCATGAGTAGGATAGGTCGCAACCTTGACGTCAACGACTGTCGTCAGACCACCAAGCCCTTGGGCGCCGATGCCAAGCGCGTTGATCCGCTCATAAAGCTCAATCCGCAGTCCCTCTTCCGGGCTTGACGCCCCCCTTGCGATTAGTTCCGCCATATCGATGGGCTCGTTCATGGCTTCCTTGGCCAGCAGCATCGCCTTTTCAGCGCTACCACCGATACCAACAGAGATCAGCCCAGGCGGACACCATCCGCTGCCCAGGGTCGAAACGGTATTGACCACCCAGTCGGAAACGGAGGCGCTGGGATTAAGGGTGGTAAAACGTGCCTTGTTCTCGGACCCGCCGCCTTTTGCGGCGATAGTGATCTCAATCTGGTCACCTTGCACCAAGTTGACATGGACAACTGCCGGCGTGTTGTCGCGGGTGTTGACCCGTCTAGCGAGGGGATCCGCAACGATCGATGCCCGAAGGGGATTGTCCGGATCGAGATAGGCTTGACGTACGCCCTCATTCACAAGATCAGCGAAACTGGCTGTTGACTTAATGCGGGCATCCATGCCGACCTTTGCGAAGACAACCACAAGTCCGGTGTCCTGACAGATCGGGCGCCGCCCAAAGGCCGCCATGCGGGAGTTCAGCAGAATCTGACCTATGGCATTCTTCGCCGACGGGCTCTGTTCTCGCGTGTATGCGTGAGAAAGAGACCGGATATAATCTGGAGGATGATAGTACGAGATGTACTGAAGGGCGTCGGCGACGCTCCTTGTGATGTCGCGACCTGCGATGGTCCGTGTTCTGTTTCCCACCGGATTTTATCCAAACGAACCGAGGCCATTGACCATTTTCAAAATCTGGAAGCTTCGCACCCCCTGCTCGCCGCCTTCATATCCATAGCCGCTTTGCTTGACGCCCCCATAAGGCGCATCCGCGGAAACCCCTTTCAGGTAATTCACACTAACTGCGCCCGCAGAGAGACCATTGATAAGCTTCTGTTGCGTATCGGCCGCGCCAGTAAACAAGTAGGCGGCCAGACCGTACTCGGTGGCGTTGGCTTCCTCGATCGCCTCTTCGATCGTATCGAAAGGCGCCACGGTGAGAATCGGTCCGAACGGCTCTTCATGAAGCACTCTCGCTTGCTTCGGTACGCCCGTCAGGATGGTTGGCGGCCAGTAAAACCCCGGTCGGTCAAGGGGGATGCCACCGGTCTCGATGCGGGCGCCGCCTTCTACCGCATCCTTGGTCAGGCGCTGCATGGCCTCTATTCGCCGCGCGTTTGCCATTGGCCCCATTTGCGTTGCAGGGTCATCCGGTGGTCCGATCCTGATTCTTCGGACCGCCTCCGTCATCCGGAACAGGAGTTCCTCATAGCGGGACCGGGCGACAAGAATCCTGCTGGGCGCATTACAGCTCTGGCCCGCGCACTCGAATTTGTATTCCGAAATAGCCGGTATCGCCCTTGCCAGATCCGCATCTTCGCACACAATAACCGGGGAATGTCCACCGAGCTCAAGGATGCAACGCTGCAGATTATTCGCGGCCAGCGTGGCTAGCTGTTTTCCAACAGCCGTCGACCCCGTGAACGTCAAGACTTTCACAATTGGCGAACTGAGCAGATGCCGCGATATATGCACAGGAACACCGAACACCAGGTTGACCACGCCTTCTGGTATCCCTGCTTGACGCAAAGATTCCACGATATGGACAGCCACACTTGGCGTCTCCTCGGCCCCTTTGAGGATCACCGGGCAGCCTGCCGCCAGCGCGGGGGCGAGCTTGCGGGCGATAAGAACGGCCGGATAGTTCCATGGCGTAAATGCAGCGACGACACCGAGCGGCTCGGGGGCTATCATCCTGTTCGAGCCCAACGGAATCGGGGCCGACAACTCATCGGCATGCCGGCCATTCCATTCCAGCGTTTCGACTGCGCGCGCGTATTCTCCTGTCGCTTCGGCAATCGTCTTTCCCTGTTCGGACGACAGGTCCCTGGCTGCGGCGCCAGCTTTCTCTGCCAGAATGCTGGCGGCAGAGACGAGGATCTCGCCACGCTCTTTGGCGGGTCGTGAGGACCACGCCTTGCGGCTGCGTTCTGCCGAGGCAAGAGCTTCATCCAAGTCTGAAACCGTAGCCGAGGCCACTGAGGCAAATACCTTCTCCGTCGCCGGGTTGATCACCGGCAAAGTGGCTCGGCTACCACCGGCTCGCCATTTGCCATTAATGAAGAGCTCGTAGCTCTTGGCGTCGGACATCACGGGCTCCACTTGACTGAATTCTTGCATACGAGCGCAGTTTCGATATCGAAACTGCTGAACTCGCTTGAGCCAGTTTCATCGCGATGGTCGCGGCGGGTCAAATATCGAATATTGCCGAAATCCATCTGGAATCCAGATCGGGCTGGTCCTTATGGCCGCAAAAGATCATGCCCAGCTTTACAGGTTAGTTTGTCAGGTCGCCTCAGGCGCCACCGCCGCCCAGTCCCGGATTTCAATCAATTTTCTGGCGACCTTCGGAATGAGCTTGCAGACCGCAGAAACGGCCGCAGAACGCTCATCTTTGGGATTTACAGCGAGCACCACGGACCGAGTAATCACCGGATCGACGATCTTGACAGTCCGGACCAGCCCTTGGGAGGCTTCTTTCTGAACCGCAGACGGGGCGAGAATAGAATGCGCTTTTCCCTCTACGACCATGTTGATGATCGTTGAGAGGGAGTCCACTTCAAACCTGACGTCCAGCGCGCAACCGTGTTGTGCGACGACATCAGCCACCGAACGCCTGACATTGTTGTTGCGCATGGGAACCGCCAGGGGGAATTCATGCAGGTCGACCAGCGATATCGCATCTTCAAACGGTGGCTCGCCGGACGGAACCACCAGACAAAGGTCTTCGCGCGCTAGCACCGTCATTCGCCCCACACTGTCTGCTGTGCGGTACAGAACCGCCAGATTGAAGCGTCCAGCCGCCATCCATTCCTCTAGCGGTCCCGTCATACCCTCGACCATCTTGAGGGACACCTTGGGCAGTTCGTGTCTCACCGCCTCAAGCAGCGGACCGCTCAGGACGCGAGCAGCTCCAGACGGAATCCCAATAGTCACCTCCCCGGCAGGGGAAGCGGCTGTGTTGGTCAATTCCACCTCGGTAAGTCGAATTTCTTTGAGAATTGCCCGCGCCCGCTCGAGCAGTTTGGCTCCTGACGCCGTCACGCTCACGCCGGTTCTGTCGCGTATCAGCAGCTGAGTGCCGAAGCCTTCCTCCAATTGGCGTACATGCAGACTCAGCGCACTCTGGGCGACATTCAGAAAGCCAGCGGCCTTCGTGAAACTGCCTGCTTCGACCACGCCGACGAAGTATCTTAACTGCCTGATTTCCACGGGTACTCTTCCGAGGGCGGACTGCAATTGACGCAATCTATCTTAAAATGTGATGGCACGACAGCAATAATTGTGCCGAGCTGCTGACGCTTGCTGTCGTCGTCCCAGTCTTGTTGATCAACCCGCTGAGGACTCAAACGGCCAACTCGGCGCCCGGATCCGTCGCGATGATTTCTCGGGCCCTTCGAATAACCGGTGGATCGACCATCTTTCCGTCCAATGCGAACGCGCCTCTGCCTTGCGCCGTCGCATCTTTTTCCGCCGCGAGGACACGACGGGCCCACTCGAGTTCCTGTGGGCTTGGTGAGAAAGCCTCATTGAATATGGCAACCTGATTTGGATGGATCGCCAAAGCCCCGGTAAAGCCAAGCCGCCGCGCATGGGCCGCGGCCTCACGAAGTCTATCATTGTCTGAGAACTCGCTGATACTTCCTATGAAACCAAGCGGTAGCAAGCCAGCGGCGCGAGCGGCAAACAGAACAGAAAGGTTCGGTGTCAAAAGAAGGTCGAGTTCCGGGGCACCGCCAACGGAGGCACTGAAGTCTTCAGGACCCAGCGCCATTGCAACCATCCTGGGATGGGCCGACGCAATGGCTGAGAGACTTTGTAATGCTGCCGGGGTCTCGATCAAGGCAAGGAACCGGATTCGACCCACCGCAAGATTTCTTTCTCGTTCAAGTTCCGATACCGCATTTGCGATCTCTATTACCCACGCTGCCGAATCCGTCTTCGGAAGGACAAGTGCATCAACACCCGCTACTACGGCTGCATCGAGATCGGCCGCCAAGGCACGCAAACCGCGATTCACGCGAACTAAAACATAAGCGCCCCTGCGGCCCACCTTTGCCACGGATGCAGAAAGCTGGCGCCGTGACTCACCTTTTTGATCCTGGGGAACGGAGTCCTCAAGGTCGAGTATGACGCCATCTGCCCCGCGCTCATGAGCCGCCTCCACAAAGCGCGGAACATGAGCGGGAACAAAGAGCAGAGATCTCCAGCGGGGAACAGACATCGGGCTTTCAACGGCCTGAACGGCGTCATTCATGAAGTCGCCTCTGCGGTCGATTCTAGCGTGGGCGCTGTCAGTGAGTTTGCTGGGCGGCCGTGGCACCCAGAGGGGCCAGGACTAGGCATGCACTCTGTGAATCGCGATCGCGCTTCCTTCCCGACAACAGGCACGCTCATGCTGACGCGGCTCTTGCGCGCAAACCTGCTCGAACCTCCTCGCGGACAGCCTCCGTATGCGCACCAAGGCCCGGAACTGGGCGCAGCGAGGGGCGCTCAGAGTTGAAGATCGCCGCCGGGGCGATCGTCTCTACTGTTCCTTCAGGTGTGCCAATCTCAACCCTGCGAACGTGTGGATGCTTTGAAATGTCCGCCACTTCGTTCAGTCGCCCATATGCCAAACCGGCCGCCTCAAGCTCCTGCATCGCTTCGTGGCAGGACAGCTCGGAAAACCGCAGCTCAATTATCTCATCAAGTTGAGGACGGTGGCCGAGGCGCTCCATGTTGTCGGCGAAACCAAGTGCACGCGTGAGCTCAGGCCGCTTCAGGAATTTCTCGCAGAAATTCACCCATTCCCGGTCATTCTGCACGGAAAAGATGACGTCCTTGCCATCGGCGCAGCGATAGGCGCCATAAGGCGCCAGCGAGGGGTGTTTCACGCCCGCGCGTACCGTGTGGTAGCTGCTGTAGTCGTGTTGCAGGACCGGCACGTTCATCCAATCGGCGACGGCATCGAACAGGGACACCTGAATGCTAGCCCCTTCGCCAGTGACCTCGCGATGATACAGCGCCTGAAGTATGGCGCTATGTGCCGTCATGCCTGCCGAGATGTCGCAAACCGACACACCCACACGGGCGGGTCCCTGTTGCGTCCCGGTGATCGCACACAGACCGGTTTCGGCTTGGACGATGAGATCATAGGCCTTGAGGTGAGAAAATGGCCCCCCCTCCCCAAATCCCGAAATGTCGCAGGTGATTAGCCGCGGAAAACGGCGACGCAGATCCGCAGATCCGAAGCCGAGTTTTTCGATGCTGCCTGGCTTCAGATTCTGGATAAAGACGTCAGCAGCAGCAACAAGCGTGTCCAGCACAGCACGGTCCGCCTCCAACCTCAAATCCAAGCATACTGACTCCTTACCCCGGTTGAGCCAAACGAAATAGGCGCTTTGCCCCCGCACCAACTTATCGTATTTCCGGGCAAAGTCTCCCTCAGGCCTCTCAACCTTGATCACCCGGGCGCCTGCATCGGCAAGACGAGACGATGCATACGGTGCAGCAACGGCCTGCTCCACAGCTACGACAGTGATCCCCTCAAGAGAGTTCTGCATGCAACACCGCGCTCTTCATCCAACATTTTCGTTTTGAGCCCGACGACGATTCAGCATCGCAAGCAACCGATTCTGTTCATTGCCCACGATCGAGAATGCCTCGTCGACTCCCATTCCAGGCTTCGCAAGCATCATGTCTGCCTGGGTCGCCATCGATATGTGGACGGAAGCCTGGGCAGAGAGATCTGTCTCGGTACAGCTTCCTCCAACGTACGCGCCTACCTTGTTCTCCTTACACAGGAGCACTGCACGTGCCGTGTCAGCCAATGAGCCGACATCAGGCGTCTTGATTTGAATGAGATGCGCGGCCTTCGCTTCGGCAAAGAGCCGAATATCCTCGAGCGTGTTGCACCTTTCGTCCACGACAATGCGAGCGGTGGAACCCCGGTTGTCCAAAATTGATACGATCTTGGCGTAGTTCTCAATTTGAGCTTGCGTCGAACCAAAATCCGCCGGGGACTCGACATTGAGGGTGAAACCCGGAACAGCGTCGGCGACCCTGCAGATAAAGTCGGCGATGAGTTGCGGCTCCAGGCTGATTTCCTGGCCGATCCAGCCATACACATCGAAATGCAGCACCGGATGATACCCCGGGCGGCCAATTTCGCGCGTCCGCGCCGCAACCCACTTCACGAACTCCATGAAGGCCTGGCCCTCGACGCCGAATTTCTGCCGTGAGTTGATCAGGCCGTGGGGAAGTATATCTACCGCTTTCAAGATCATTTTGTCGACGTTGATTTCGCGAGCATCGCCGCTTTGGCAGTAGATCGGAACCCTGCGAATTGGCAGCGGCAGGTTAAATTCACTGCAAACGACTTCCGCCATCGTGGTACTTTGAAGATGGGCCGAGGCGCGAAGGAGCGCCTGGCTAACGCCATACTCAATCGCGAGAGGTAACCGCTGGTGCTGGAGAGGCTCAAAAACCTTTGCACAGGCATCGAGATAACGAGATACGTCGACATTGAGAAGCCGGGGCACGACTATACGCGAGGTTAACTCCGAGATTTGAGCACTCTCAAACAAAGGATCTCGTCCTCCAGCACCAGAATATTGAACGCTCATCATGTCACCCCAAACCACGGCCCCGTCGGTGAGAGCAAGCCCGATGCTGAGCGAAGATGCCGGAACGCGGATGGACGTGAACCCAATCGCTGTCGCCTCGCCGCTATAGACGAAACCGTCCTGGGGCGCGCCGGCCCTGATGGCACCCTGATCGTCATAGAAAAAAGCGCCATTGCCAGGCGCAAGGAGGACGTCTTTGATCTGCATTTCACTTCGCTCGATTTTCGGACATCGTTGATGGCAGTTGGATTTGCTGCGCCGACTATGCACCACTTGATCTTGAGTTCGCCAACATAATGTCCCGGACGGTCCCATCGCGTTTTCAGATGGCCGGCGTCAGACACATGCACCCCGTATTCCGGCAAGCATTCGACGAACGTCGAATTATTGTATAGGTGGACATTGCAACGTCGTACTCACCTCATTTGGGTTAGCATTCGCGCATTAACCAGAATGCGTCTGAAATGCGCGTCAATCCAATCCCTTCATAGAAGCCGACAGAGTTGGGTGTAGAGATCAAAGCTATGGCCACAGCAGGCCCGAGTTGCCGGCGGGCTTCATACAGGAGGCCCTTGCCGATGCCGAGGCCTTGCGCCGACGCCGATACGGCAAGCTCGGAGACGTAGCAGATCCAGGAAAAGTCAGTAACGCATCGAAGTACTCCGACCAGCTTCCGCCCCGGCCGATGGAGCCGGGCCGTCAGCACCAAGTCGGCTTGGCGGAGCATCGCATGCAGCCGAAGCTCGCCATGGGTCGCCCCGAAGCCGGATTCGGCCAACACGCGGCAGAATTCGGCCGGGTCAAGGTTCGGCTCACTAACGTAAAGGATCTCAGATTGTTCGCTCATGCCAACCCCTTAACAAAAATTGATTGATCTAAGCTTACGCAATACCTTGTATTCGCAGCCGGTGCCGAGATTTTCGCCCTGACTGCGTGAAACCAGCAGTAGCTTGTGGCGGATTTTGGCACGAAGAGCTGCGCAGCAACTGCCCTATCCAGAACACAGCTTACTAGTCAGTTGAACGACTATGCTTTGTCATCTGCGTGCAAGTGCCCTGCCGAAGCGACTGCTTGCGTCTCAGTCCGCTTTAACCAGTGTCTAATCCGTGCTTCGACGGCGCCCCTTTTTAAACGGCAATCTCAGCTCGCGCGCCTACCTAGGATAGTAGGCTGCATCGCGGGGCGGCGAGGTTTATAAAAAACGGGACTGTTGGAGAGCAAAAGATGTTGCCGTTAGTTCGCCCCAGAAATGCTATATTTGAAATCAATCTTGGGGCTATTCAGGCGAACTTCCGGGCCATCACGGCCCTCGTTGGGTTAGGCGTAAGGGTCGCCGCTGTCGTCAAGAGCGACGCCTATGGACTTGGTGTTGTAGAGATTGCAAGGGCGCTTATTCATGTCGGCTGCGATCTGCTCTTCGTCGGCAATCTTGAGGAAGCGCTGCTTCTAAGATCGTCCCATGTAGACGAGGCAATCGCGGTTTTTTGCGATGATTTCGCGAAATTTGGTAGATTCTACCAATCCAATAACCTCATACCGGTTGTGAACAATTGCGCCGAATTGGAAGCCGTTATTGCAACAGGAACGAAGACATATTTTCTTAACGTGGAAACGGGATTTTCCCGCTTTGGGCTCGCCATTGCGGACGTGCGTCGCGCGTATTTTTCTGGTACGTTCGACATGTATCCCCCTTCGGTCGTACTCAGCCATCTAGCGTGCAGCGAAACCGTTGCGGACCCAACTAATGTGTTGCAACGGAACCGCTTCCGGGCGATCTACGATCTGATTAAGCCCACCTGCGGCAGTCTCGCAGCGTCCGCCGGTATCTGGCTAGGTAAATCCTATCATTTCGACATGGTACGGGTGGGCTCAGCCCTGTACGGGCTCAACGATGCTGGCATTCGACCAAATCCGCTGCAAGCGGTTGCAAGGCTCCGAGCGAAAATACTCGACGTGCGCAATGTCGCTAGGCGGGAGGCTGTTGGCTACGGTGCGACATTTCGTACGGGTCGAGCTACCCGCGTAGCGACCGTCGGGATCGGCTACACACATGGCCTTCCATGGGCCTGCGCGAACAAGATATCAGCTCGGTTCGCAGGTTATTCGGCCCCTCTAATCGGAACAATATGCATGGAGAACATGACAATTGATATAACAGATGTTCCAGAAGCGCTTTGTGGGCCAGGTAACTTTGTGGAATTACTGGGAAATGATTTTACCTTAGATGACCTTGCAGAAGCTGTGGGCCTCAGCCCACACGAAGTCTTAACCCGCCTAGGTGCTGGTTGCACAAGACGGTATCTGAATTCTTCCTTGTTACCTACGACCCCTAGGAATAAGGCGTTAGACTTTGATGGCAGCAGCGAGATGAATGATGGCAAGGCACGCCTTTGATTTCGTTATGGCGCTCCCATGGAGAACTTGGTCCATAGGGCATCCTTTGATTCGAAAGATAAGGATGCCCCATCAAAGCCCCGGATCAAACATGTAGCTAGGTCAGGACTCATTGATCCAGAAGATGAAGGCTGCAGCGAAGGCGATAGCCGACAGGAAGGTGTGAGCACATCGGTCGTATCTGGTGTGGATGCGTCGCCAGTCTTTGAGGCGTGCGAACATGTTCTCGATCCTGTGACGTTGCCGGTATCGGACAGGATCATAGCTGTGCTGAACACGATGCTTGGCATGGGGTGGGATGCATGGCCTGATACCGCGCTCGACGAGCGCCTGGCGGAAGGCCGCTGAACTGTAGGCCCGATCGGCCAGCAGGGCGTTGGCGGCGGGCAAATCCTCGATCACGGCCGCAGCAGTCTTGTGATCATTGGTCTGCCCTTCGCTCAGATGCAGCAGCCGCGGACGTCCCTTGGTGGTCAGTCCGCCTCGGCTGCGTCCGATACATCGGGATAGAGTTTTTTAAGGAGGCTGGCGGCAGTGCGGTGCGCTTTGAGATGGGTGGCATCGATCATCAGATTGTCCGTTTCGCCGCCCTGCGCGGCCAGTTCCGCTAGGATGCGGTTGAACACACCCAGCCGACTCCAGCGGATGAAGCGGTTGTAGATGGTCTTGTACGGACCGTAGTCGGAAGGGACATCTCGCCAGCGAAGGCCATTTCGGATCACGAACAGGATGCCGCTCAGCACCCGGCGGTCATCCACACGCGGAACACCATGCGACAAAGGAAAATAGGACTCGATCCGGCGCATCTGCTCCGGCGTCAACATCAGCAAATCACTCAAGGCAGCACCTCCTGCCACCCTGAATCACCAAACAGATATCAACTCAATAGATTATGGGTCCTGACCCTAGCTTTGATTCCGATTGTAACATAGAAATGCCTAATTGCCCGAGCATCGGACCTGGTCTAGAATCCAAGCCATACGAAGTGCTGCTTCTTCGGCTACACTAGGCCCATGTGAAGCGCCGCCGTGGCCACCGACCATACGCATGTGGAAAACAAGACCTGGGTCTCGACCGGCCGTAAAGGAACGTCGCTGGGCAACGTACCGAGCAGGCTGGTAGTAGAGCACCTGGCTGTCGTCGAGCGCGGCGTCGACGTAAGTTGGCGGGCGCGGGCGATCGGCACTGAGGTTGTAGTAAGGATCGTAGCTGCGCAGGTGCCGATATTCGTCGGCTATGTGGGGATCGCCGTACTCCGCTATTTCCGGCAGCGCGTACGGCATCGTGAAGTCCAGCTCGGTATCTATGATGTCGGCGAGCGGAACCTCGGCGAGTACGGCGCGGAACAAGTCGGGCCGCAAGTCGGCCGTGGCAAGCACGGTACCCCCGCCAGCGCTCGCTCCCTCAATGACGATGCCGTCGCCGGTGGCGACCCCCTGCCTAACAAGCGCCTCGACAGCGACGATCAGATCTGTGTGGGTGATACGTTTTCGATCGCGGGTAGCCGCCTCGTGCCACGGACGTCCAAGCTCCCCGCCTCCCCGTACGTGCACGATGCCGAAAGCAACTCCGCGATCGAGCAGGCTCAAACGTTTGGTCATGGATGAGGGCCAAGTGAAAAACGAGGGCCATCTCGGTTTTCCATAACAGCCGTAGACATTCAATAACACCGGCCCTGGGGTGGTTCGATCGCGCCGCGCGACGAGCGAAATTGGTATATCCACCCCGTCTTCCGCCTGCGCCATGACGACCGTCGCCACGTATTGAGCCGGGTCATATCCGGGAACGCGGGCCTGGTACAGGACTGCCGATCGGTCGTCGGCGAGATCATGCTCTACAAACGTGTCGGGCGTCACGAATGAGCTAACCGAGTAGACCAACTTCGAGCTTCGGAACGGATGCCGTGCGACCGAATAGCTACCCCCTGCAGACAAGCCGACCTTAAGAGTGCAGCTCGGCTCGTCGGGAACGATCGTGGCGGCGACCCCCCCGCTTCGGTTATGCGAGACGAGGCGAGGACGAAGGCCCTCTCGTTCCAGGACAACCAGGTGCTGGTCGAGCACGTGGACCTCCTCAAGCGTCACGCCCGCTCGATGCGGGATGACCTCCTCCCAGCACGATGGTGACGGGTCACCTATCGGCGCACACACGAGCCGCCAGTAGGGTCCAGCGTCGTTTACCCGAAACAAGAACCTGTCGCCCCAGTGCTCGGCAAAGACATGGTGGCCAAGATCACGCGCCACAATCCGGCGCCACCCAACGCCCGGCTGGTCGGCAGGAAGGCACCACACCTCCACCGCCCCGGCGTTGTCCATAACGTCCAAAAGCAGCCAGGCGCCGCTATCAGAGCGCCAAATCCGCAAGTTCAGTCGCTCGTCCGCCTCCTCGAACACTACCTCAGAGTGCGAATCGTTGACGTCCAGGCGTATAAGCTCATGGCGTTGCCGCCGCCGGTCCGCCCGCTCCCGCGTGAAAAAGAGCGTGTTGCCGTCCGCGGTCCAAGTAACCATCCCAGCCCGCCTCGAGCCCGTCCAGACGTCATGGCCGGTCTCTATGTCCCGCACCCTAAGCTCGAAGTTCTCGTCCCCGATGACATCGAAGCTGAACGCCACGTAACGCCCGTCGTCACTCGGCTCGAAGACACCGAGCGAATAGAAGATCTCGGCCCCCGGGATCGCGTTCGGGTCGAGAACAAGCTCGGCCGAGCCTCCGGTCACCGGCCGGCGCCACCACGCAGGATGAGACAGGCCCCGCCCGTGTCTTTCGAAGTACTCGAAAGGCCCAACCTGGAAGGTTGGTGGGGCGCCCTCGCAGGTGTGACGCCCTTCGATCTCGGCGATAAGTTCCGCCTTGAGCCCTTCCAGGTGGGCTGTCGCTTGCTGCGCGTAGCTGTTCTCGGCTTCAAGATACGCGCGGACGTCGGGATTCTCCCAGTCCCTGAGCCAGCCATACGAGTCTATCGTGACGTCGCCATGAAGGACCCGGATCCGTGCCTCGGAACGAGGAAGCGGTGGCTGCAGGTGCTTGTCTACCATCACAAGGCCCTCAGGAAAAAAGAGCAAGGAATTGGCGCGGCAGTCCGCGAGCAGACAGTTTGTGCATCAATGTTGCTCCTAGGCGATATAGTGTAAACCGTTTAACGAGCCACGGTGCGTTATTACCAACATCCGTTAATTCCGTTCTGGCAGAATAGCGCTTCGAGTGCCCTATTATTACTTACTGTCAGACGGAACCATGGTCGGCACTTTTCAGGTTGGGTGTCGACAATTCTGCTTTCGCACCTGACGTCGGCAGCCAGCATGCGGACATATGCTGCGGCCCGACTTCGATGGCCGGCGGCTCCTCCTCCTTGCACCGGTCGAAAGCAAGCGGGCAGCGAGGATGGAAACGACAGCCCTTCGGCACGCGTGCGGCGCTTGGAACCTCTCCTTGCAACGCCGGCAGCTCGAAGCGACTTGCGTCGCTGCGAATCTGCGGCGTGGCGTTGCGCAACGCGACCGTATAGGGATGCCGGGGGTTGAATGTGATGTCATCGGCGCTGCCGATCTCGACCAATCTCCCAAGATATAAGACTGCAATCCGGTCGGCGATCAGCCAGGCGAGCGGCAGGTCGTGGGTGATGAACAGTAGCGCCATGTTGTGCTTGGCGCGCAGGTCAACCAGGACCTGAAGAATTTGTGCGCGTATCGATACATCGAGCATCGACACGGGCTCGTCGGCAACGATGAGCTCCGGCTTCACGGCAAGCGCTCCGGCAATCACGACGCGCTGGCGCTGGCCGCCGGAGAGTTCGTGTGGGAAGCGGGCGAAGAAATCACCGGGAGGATTGAGCCCGGCCGCCGAAAGCGCTTCGCTGACCCTTTCTGTGAGTTGAGCATGGTTCTTGACCAGCCGCAGGGAGCGCAACGGCTCTGCCACACTGTCGAACACGGTGTGTCGCGGGTTGAGCGCCTGATAAGCATCCTGAAAGATCATTTGCACGCGTCGCCGGTAGGGACGCAGAGCCGAGAAGCCCTTTGCAGACGTCATATCGCGGCCCTCAAACAGCAACCTGCCTCCTGTGGGCTGGGCTAGCTTGGTGATGACGCGGCCCACTGTCGTCTTGCCGCTTCCGGATTCTCCAACCAGGGCGACGATTTCACCTCGTCCAATGTTGAGGTCGACTCCATCCGCCGCACGCACCGCCCCGGCAGATCGCCCCAGGACCCGGTCGAACAGTCCGCCCTGGATAGGAAAATGGACCTTCAGGCTCTCGAGACTCAGGATGTCGGAGGTGTCAGGCATGAACTGCAACCCTGCCTTCTTGCGAGGAACGGTGAAGGTGACAGGCGACGCGTCCCCACCCGAACTTTTCGAGGCTGGGAACTTCGGTCGTGCAGACCCCCGTTGCTGACGGGCAACGTGGATGGAAGGCGCAGCCTGACGGTCGATTCATTAAGTTGGGAGGATCACCGGGGATAGGGCGAATTATCCGTATGCCGCTCGCCGGGTTGGGGATCGATTCGATCAGCAGGCGAGTGTAGGGATGTTTGGGCTTAGCGAAGATCTCCGCGACGGTTCCATCCTCGACTATCCGGCCGGCGTACATGATCATCACGCGATCACACGACTCAGCGACGACAGACAGGTCGTGGGTGATTAAAATGAGCGCTAGGTTAAGCTGCGATCGCAACTTCCCCAACAGCTTGAGGATCTGAGCCTGTGTGATGACGTCGAGCGCCGTGGTCGGCTCGTCACCGATGATGATCGAGGGGCGACATGCGAGCGCCATGGCAATCATCACTCTTTGACGCATACCGCCCGACAACTCGTGGGGATAGGCAGTGCCGCGATCCGTCGGAATGCCGACGAGTTCTAGAACCTCCCGTGCCCGCGCGGTCGCCTCGGCACGCGACATGCCGAGCTTCAGGATGCATGGCTCGGCGATTTGCTTGATAATGCGGTGAACGGGATTGAGCGCATTCATCGCGCCCTGGAAAACGACGGACGTCTCGGTCCAGCGATGTGGCCGCATCGCCGCATCATTGTCGATCGACAGCAGGTTACCACGATAGCGCACTTGGCCGCCGCTGACCCGTGCATTGGGCGATAGTAGACCAGCGATCGCCATGGCGGTGGTAGTCTTGCCACTGCCCGATTCACCGACGAGGCCAACGGCCTCTCCAGCCTGGAGCGCGAAGCTCACGCGGTCGATCGCTCGCAATGAAACGCCCTTGAGCCGATACTCAACAGAAAGCCCGTCGACTTCCAAAAGCGATGCCTTGTCTTGGGAGAGGTTTGTCATGGGATCACCCTCTGCCGTGGATTGAACGTGTCGTCGAGGGCATTGCCGACCAGGACGAAGCTAAGGGAAACCGCGAGGGCGCACAGCCCGGGGGCGCCGAGGTACCACCAAGCTCCGGTACTGGCCGCACCGGCGCGCTGAGCGAGCGAAAGCAAAGTGCCCCATGAAGGCTGCAATGGGTCGCCAAGCCCGAGGAACGAGAGCGACGTCTCGACATAGATTGCGCCAGCGACGACCAGCGCACCATTCGCTGCGATTTGCGGAACGAGATTGGGGAGGATATGCCGCACCATGATGCTCAAATTGCTGCTGCCCACAACTCGTGCGCGATCAATGAATGTTCGCTCCTTAAGCGATAGTGTCTGACTGCGAACGATACGGGCGACAAACGCCCAGCTTGTTATGCCGATGACGACAAGGATCACGAAGAGGGAAGGACGGAAGCCGAGGATTTCTCTGCCCCGCCCCATTACTTCGAGCACCACGGGTGTGATGACCAGCGCAAGGACGAAGGACGGCATGACGAAAAAGAAATCCGTCAGCCGCATCAGCCAGACGTCAACTCTGCCACCGTAGTAGCCAGCAATGATACCAACCGTAGTGCCGACGACGAGGCTGATGACGGTCGCCAGCAGCGCGATCGTGAGCGATATCCGGGCACCATGGACGACCAGATTGAGCACGTCACGCCCCACCTCATCGGTCCCCAGCAGATGCTGGCTTGATGGTGGAACGAGGAAATCACCAGTTGCGGTGGCTACGGTCTCAAGTGGACCTACGAGGATATTGGGCACAGCAGAGAGGACAAGGAAAAACACCAGACACAACAGGCCGAGCTGAGCCCCGGCGTGACCAAGAAGATTGGATAGAAAGCTCTTGATCGCTCTCGCCCGGCTACGCGAGGAATATCGCACGATACTTTCACTCATTGCCGGATTCGCGGATCAAGAATGCCGTAGGCAAGATCGGCTAGGAGGTTCGCGACAACGATCGATACACCAAGCAACAGGAATATCCCTTGAAGAACTGGGTAGTCCCGCGCGTTGAGCGCTTCGACCGTGAGACCACCAATTCCCGGCCAGGCGAAGACGGCTTCGACGGTGATCGCACCAGCGACCACGTAGCCAAGATTGAGAGTAATCAAGGTCACGAGCGGCAGCATTGCGTTACGAAATGCATGGCGCATCAGCATCTGACCGTTGGTAAGTCCCTTGGCGCGTGCGGTCACCATGTAGTCCTCAGTAACGACGTCACTCATCGCTGCACGCGCGACCACAACGTATTGCCCGATCAGCCCAAGGGCTACCGCGGCGACCGGAAGTGCGAGATGTCGCAAGTAGTCTAGGATCTTATCAGTTGAACCTATGCTAGCGCCGGGTGAATAGATGCCATAACCCGGAAACCACCCCAATGCCGTGCTAAAAATGACTACTAGTACCATAGCAAGCCAGAAAGACGGCGTAGAATAGAGCGCTAGAGATGCTCCCATGGCGATACGGTCGACAGCTCCTCCTCTGCGCCAACCCGCATAGAGCCCAAGCATGACACCGCATAGCATGGCGATTAATTGGGCCAAGCCAACCAGGGCGATGGTGGCCGGCAAGCGCTCCCAAATAAGGTCAGAGACAAGTCTACCCCTGAACTTGAAGCTGTAGCCGAGATCGCCATGTAGAGTTGCCGACAGGTAGTCAAGTATCTGGTCCGGGAAAAGCGGCCGGTCGAGTCCCCAGTTCTGGCGCTGCGCCTCGATCCGTTCAGCGGACACGCTCATCCGAGCACCGCCAAGCAGAAGCGCTGCAGGGTCACCGGGAATGACCCTGAACAGGACGAAGTTCAGTGTGGCCACCATCGAAAGAGTTATGGCCGCCCTGATCAGGACATTCCCAATGCGGCTTGTTCGCCCTTCCTGTGCGTTGCCAGCCACGTTAGATCGGCCTCAACCGATCGAACGGGAAATAGCTCCAATCCGATATCGCGTCCTCCGGTCCCCAGCCCTGGAAGCAGTCCTTACGATAGGCACCGAGCGTTAAGGGGTGACTCAGAATGATATACGGCGCCTCAGCATAGATGAGGCGCGCTGCCTGATCGACCAGCTCCTGGCTCCTCTTCAGGTCGACGGTACGGTCGACCTCAGTCAGGAGCGCGTCGAACTTCTCATTTGTCCAGTACGATCTGTTAGTGAGGCCGATGGACTTGCTACTGCCCAAGACGAGCAGGTCGTGAGGCGAGGAAGACAGCCAGTTGCTGGCGATTAGCAGATCCCAGCTTCCGCCGCCGTCCGTCGGCGCTGTCGTGCGGGCTGTGAGCGCACCGGAATCGAGCTGGGTCACCGACACGGGAATGCCAATTTGTCCCAGCCAGCCCGCAACAAGCTGCACGGCTGCAATCGGAATCTCGCTCACACCCGAAGCCTTTCCTGTGATTAGCTCAAGCTGTAAGCTCTTTCCCTCCTTGTCCTCCCGGACACCATCGCCGTTCGTGTCCCGATATCCGGCCGCGTCTAGCCGACGACCCGCCTCGGCTAGATCGAAGCGGCGCCTGATGTCGCTTAGGTCTGAGTAATAGTCGGCGGCTACCGGCATCACAATTCCGACACCAGGGTCTGCGTGCCCGCGGTAGGCGCGATCCACGATCGCTTTCTGATCGATCGCATAGCCGATCGCGTCGCGAAACGCTGGATCCTGCAGGGCCTTGGTGCTGCCCGCCCCCTTCCCGGAGGCCGTATTAAATGCCAGATAGTCCCGCTGCTCCACGCGAGATTCATAGACCCCGATATCGCTCTCCTTCGAGAAGGCAGCCCACTGTGCGGTTGTCACGCCCCCACAATCGAAGCTCCCACTCTTCAGACCCTGGGCAATTGGATCCTGCGTGGTGAAGAAGTGGATAATCATCCCGGCCGTCTTCGGCTGCTCAGTGCGAAAATACGCGTTTGGCGTAAGGCGCACAAATTGGCCTTGCTGAAACTCCGCAACGATCATAGGCCCAGTTCCCACCAGCGGCGGGTCGTTGCGAAAAGTGCTGCGCGCATCCGCGTAGCCGATGTCCTTCCAAACGTGCTCAGGGACCATTAGAACGAAGTTGTCAATTGGCCAGCGCGTAGGAGCCTTGGTCACGATCCGCAGAGTTTCGTCATCAATGGCCGTAACGGATGCGACTTGTTCCATGCCGTCTGTGCTGTTTTGGCCAATATTCAGCTCGTCTGGCTTGCCCACGGAGCCAAGCAGATAATTATAGGTGAACGCGGCGTCTCTGGCGGTGGCGGGTTGGCCGTCCGACCACTTCATGCCGGGCCATACCTTGATTGTCCAAGTGAGCCCGTCATCAGCAACGGCCCACGCCTTCGCAAACCCCCTCCGGTCAGGGTGTCGCTGGGCGTCAACGCCGACCAGCGAATCGTAGGACAAGACAAGCGGCCAGAACGAACTCCAGGTGGCGAATGGATTCATGGAATCGGGAGCACCCATCGAGCCGACACGCACAATATGGTCGCTACAAGACGAAGCGAACGCCCTTGAGTTAATGACCCACGGGGCAACCGATCCCACCAGCATTGCTTTGACGACCGCACGGCGATTCATAGACCACATCATTCTGGTCCTCCTTTAAGCCTCGCCACGCCGCATTCCCGCACCTCGTCGCGCCCATTTGGAACTGATGGCCAGCGCGTGCACAAGGTAATTGGTGTGGCGGTTCCCCTTTATAGTCTTAAGTTAGATTTCTTCGACAGCTGCTGAATTGGCAAATAGAGACTCGATATAATCGCCATCTAATAAGTAGATGGCTAACGACTCTCCCCGCCCAGATGGACGCTTTCTGTCGACGGTGCAGCTCTGAAAATCGCACCTGTTGATTCCCCGGTAATCGACCAGCGCTGCCGCCAAAGACATTCTGCTTCCAGCCCCGCAGGTCCGCACGAAGTGATCCGTGCGGATGCAGGAGGTGCTCGAGGCCGAGATGGACGAGGGCGGCCTCAACGAGGAAATCCGCCGGCGCACCTGTGTCGTGCTCATCTTTCCAAAACATAGAGATGCCGCCCCCGTCAGGACATTGGCTGTCGAAACCAACGAAAACGGATGGCGCCAACCGCTAGATCAACATGGACGATCTGCGTGAGCACAAGAAACATGCTCTGCGCCAAGCCGCGCGACCAGCACCATGGCTGTCCCATTTTACTGATGGGGTGGATGCCAGCCTTCTCCGACGGCATCGCAATGTGCCAAGTTGGTGGTGTTAGCGCCACGCAAAGGAGAGGCAGGCATCGATGGAAAAGTTACTATCATTGGGGTCGATCTGGGAAAGAACGGCATTCAGCTGCAGGGGGCGGCAGCTGATGGATCGGTTGTATTCCGCAAGAAGCTGTCGCGCCTGCAGTTTTGCAAGTTCATGGCGAGTCAACCGGCATGTGTCGTGGCAATGGAAGCGTGCGGCAGCTCCCACTACAGACCTGTCAGATGGCTCGGCTTGGCCATGAGCCAAGACTGATTGTCCCGGCCTATGTCCCAAACCGTCCGTCAAGCGGCAGAAGAACGACGTCGCCGAAGCGGAGGCGATCGTCGAAGCAGCGCAACGACCGACAACGCGCTTTGTCGAACCGAAGACCAAGGAGTAGCAGTCCCGGGCTATCGTGTTTCGCACCAGAGAGCAGTTCGTGAATCAGAGAACCGAATGGGTGAATGCGTTGCGCGCGCACCTCTAGGAGTTCGGTTATGTTGTTCCGCAAGGCATCGGCCACCTGCCACGTCTGGCAGAGATCGTCGAGGACGAGAGTGCAGACCTGCCGGATCTGGTCCGCGACATCTGCAGCGCTCTTGACCAAATCAAACAGTTGAGCAGCCGTTTCGCGGCATTGAAGAAGACGATCGACATGCTGTCCAAGCAAGCTGCAACATCTCGGCGCTTGCAAACCATGCCCGGTGTCGGCCCTATTGCTGCCCTTGGCATTTTCGCCACCGATGGAACCCTTCAAGTGCGGTCGCGATTTCGCCGCCTGGCTCGGGCTGGGTCCCTCGGCAGAAGTCAAGCGGCGGCATAGGCACAAGTGTCCCGCGCGGGCGCGCCGCGAGACACATAGCGCTTGCCCCTTTATTCGCACCGTCTCTTGGTGGCACGCGGATTGCATAGGACTCCGTGAAGGCGAGCGCGGATAAAGCGGGCTGTTCCCTCGAGAAAACAAATCCGAGCGAATGAAGTGCAGAACCGAACCATCAAGGAGTACGTCATGCGAGTAGCCGTCGTCCGGAATCGTGATTTTACAGGCGTGATCAACCGATTCGGTCAGCCTTATCCACAGCCCCCGCAGCCTTGGCCGCCCGGCGAGACAGTCGAAAGGGCGGTGGCGGCACTGCAAGATGGCGGCCATGAAACGCTTTTGTGTGAAGGCGACAAAGGACTGCTCAATACGCTCGAGCGCTTCATGCCACCCGATCCGCAAGCCCGCCCTTCAGGATTTGTTTTCAACCTGGCGGAGGGGATTCAAGGAGATTACCGTTTCACGCACGTTCCGGGCATGCTTGAGATGGCCGGCGTTCCATACACCGGATCGAGCCCACTCGGGCATGGACTGACGGACGACAAAGTTATCAGCAAGACGCTCATGCGCAGTTGCGGCGTGCCGACGCCGAACTTTCGCATCATGCGCTGCGGCACCGACAGCACCGGCGATTTGCGATTCCCACTTGTGGTGAAGCCGCGCCGTGAAGACAACAGCTTCGGTTTGCAACTCGTGCATGAGCCCTCTCAGCTGGCGCAAGCCGTCGAAATGATCATTGGGCAATATGGGCAGGATGCGCTAGTGGAAGAATACATCGATGGGCGGGAAATCCATGTCGCGCTGCTGGGAAACGGAAAACCCGAGGTGTTGCCCTTCGCAGAGATCGACTTCGGCGAACGCGAAATTGGCCTTTTGACTTGGGAAGCGAAGTACCTGCCTGCCGAGCAGGCGTCGACGATTTGCCCGGCGCGAGTCGGGAGCAGTCTTGCGACTTTGCTGCGGGATATTTCGATTGCAACCTTCCGTGCCTGCGAGTGCCGGGACTATGCACGCCTCGACGTCCGGATCGACCGCTCCGGCCAACCCTTTGTGCTGGAGATCAACACGATGCCTGGGCTCAGTATGCAATCCGAATATGTCCTAGCCGCAATCGCCGCTGGGCACAGCTATTCGAGCTTGATCAATCGCATCCTTGATGTGGCCCACAAGCGGTATTTCGGGATCGGCATCCCGTAGCCGGTCACGCGTCGAGTCGGCGCCCACTCGGTGCCCCATCAGCGTGGCAGCCGAGACGTCGCCAACCGATTTCGGTGCTGCGCCGAGTGCGAGGCGGCGGTGATGACGGCGGTCGACATGAGATGTTGGTCGCAATGCTCGACTGCAGAAACTGACCGCGATCTGGAGTGCGCTCTAGGGTTACACCGATCGGGCTGCGGTTTTGCTCGTCTGCCGGATGTGTTAATCCTCGATCGTTGCGGGCCGGGAGCCGCTGGACGCGGCCTGGCGGCGGCTTTCTGCGCTCGATTGCGGCGCAACGGCGACCGTCGGGGGGCATCGATCGCGCGGGCGATGGCGTAGCCGACGATCATGCGCGACCAGACGTCGAGAATGACGGCGACGTAGACGAAGCGGGCCGGTAGCGCGGCATAGGTGATATCGCCGACCTAGAGTTGGTTGGCAGGTCGGGACAATGTCCTTTTGCCAGATTGGAGTAGATCGGACTGCTATGAATGCTGTCGGTCGCGGCGACGAACCGGCGTCTGACCTTCGGTTGCAGGCCGTGATCGCCCTAGAAATTCCAGCTCCTGAGCCTGCTTGCCGATCAGCTGCGGCGATTCGCGCCTCATTTCCGTGATCAGAGCGGCCGAAGCCGTATGTTCATCGAACCACTCCACCTGCCTCTGCCAATCCAGACAAGGATCAGGGTGCGGGTGATGTCATGCCGTTCCCCCAAATGTGCAGCGTCTCGCCCGACAGATTTTCCTGCACGGCCAACGCTTAAAGGTGACGCTATAACTACGATGTCTTGCCATCGCTCATGGTCGACGTCGACTGACAGGCGTCGCTTGAGGGAGCTGGCGACCCGGCCGCTGGTGCCCATCGCGACGCCGTGAAGACTTTCACTCGCCTATCCAGATAAGCGCCTTCATCCCGGTCCTTCACTATTTCTGCGAGGGTCCGCTGATTGGTTTCGAATGATTCGGTCCACGCCGCGCTGGTGAATAACATTCGGCTCAGCATCACCGTGTCGAAAACAGGCAGCCCAGTCAACCGGCGTATGATCGGGGACACCAGAGGGAATGCGGTACATTCACACAGAAAAGCCGCGATGTGCGGATATCTCCTTCTCAGTCGCGTGACGCACGCCGTGACATCGTCCTCGATTTCAGACACTAGCGTGCGCCGCGGCGGGCGCTGCATTTCGTTATCCAGGAGCTTTCCACCTTCGATACCGCCGACCACTATCCGCGCACGCTCGGCCGGGTCGTCGATCCCGAATAGGCCTTCGCTGCAATGCGTGGAATCGGCAGTCAGTACCGCGAGCTTGGCGCCGGGTGGAAGCTGACGTAGCAGGGTCGGTATAAGCAGGAGACTTGACAGCGCCACGGGTACGTTCACCGACGCGGCCACCGCTGCCTGATGTCGGATGGCGAACCCACAGTTGGCGATCACGGCAACGGCGCCCCGTTCGACCAAGCGTTGCGCTGACGTGACGTAGGCCGGTTCAAGCGACGGATCGCCTCGGATGACGCGATCCGCCCAAGCACCCTCCACTGTCTCGATGATGATCGGAAAGTCGTAAGTATCTGGATTGAGCAGGGAACCGGGATACGTTTGCGGAGGTTTCTCGCCCGGCGCGAGCCCGCGCTCAAGCTCGAGAAAGCCTAAGGAGGCAGGAGGTCTATGTGATGTCACGCGGGGAACCTCGAGCAGTATTCTATATCATCATCATCGGAGGCAGCGCCGCCCTTGCGGGTGGTCACGTGCCCATGTGATCGCACTTGTGCCGGCCGGTCAAATATCGAATGCAGGCGGCACCATCGTGAGGCCAGATGGCTTTCCCGGCGACGTCGCGGCTGTCTCCCCGCAGCAAACCAGCCGCATATCTGCATAGCGACCGTTTCCCGGCATCTGCGGAGCGTCATGCGCGTTGGCGGCATCCGGCCGAAATAACGTCTGTATGTCCGGACGTGAGCTCTTACGGAATCGATTCTGTAATTCTGTGATTCAATCCGGACATGCAGATCGGCTACGCGCACGTTTCGACGGCCAGAACTTGGACCTGCAATGCTCTGATGCTCTGATGCGCGCCGGCTGCGAGTAGATCTTCGAGGAGACGCAATCCGGCCGGACCGGCAACAAGCGTCCCGCGCTCGAGGTCGACAGCTTGGGATCATCCAGACCGCTCATGACCTGCAGCAACGCGGTCCCTACCCGGCTTAGTGCAGGAGATAACTCTCTGCCCGGGATCCTGGAGGGACAGGCATAGATACTTCAACTCGGTGTAGTCCTCGAGGCCGTACTCGAACCTTCGCGGCCGATGCCGGACTGCTTGATGCCACCGAACGGCGCAACCTCGGTGGAGATGAGCCCCGTGTTGATGACGACCATGCCCTATTCCAGCGCCTCGGAGACACGGAAGATCCGGGATGCATCGCGGGTGTAGATGTAGGACGCGAGACCGAACTCGGTAGCGTTTGCGCGCTTGATGACCTCTTCTTCCGTATCAAATCGGAAGAGAGGCGCGACCGGCCCAAATGTCTCTTCGCGCGCGACCTTCATCTCCTGCGTTACATCGGTCAGGATCGTCGGCGTGAAGAACAGCCCACCTCTTTCGTGCGGTTCGCCGCCGGCGACGACTTGAGCACCCATTGCACATGCGTCGGCAATGTGCTCCTTCACTTGGCGGCGGCCTTCTCCTCGATGAGCGGTCCGATCGCCACGCCTTTCTCGAAGCCGTCGCCGACCTTGAGGCTCCTGACGCGCTTCGTCAACGCCGCCGCGGCGGCATCATTGATCCCGGACTGCACGTAGAGGCGGTTGGCGCACACACAGGTCTGCCCGGCATTGCGGAGTTTCGACAGGATCGCGCCTTCGACGGCAGCATCCAGGTCCGCGTCGTTGAAGACGATGAAAGGGGCGTTGCCGCCGAGTTCGAGGCCAAGGTTCTTGATCCGGCCGGAAGCCTGCCGCATCAGCGTGCGGCCAACCTGCATAGAGCCTGTGAACGTGATCTTGCGAACCTTGGTGTTCTCGCAGAACGCCTTGCCCACCATGACCGCGTCCTTCGAAGTGATCACCGAGAACAGTCCGCCCGGCAGTCCCGCGCGCTCGGCGAGCAGCGCCAGTGCCAGCGCCGAGAGCGGTGTCTGGGCGGCGGGCTTGGAGACGATGGCGCAGCCGCAGCAAGCGCTGGCGCCACCTTCCTCGCTAGCATCTCATCCGGGGAGTTCCACGGGGTGATCGCACCGACCACGCCGACCGGCTGGCGTATTACCATAATGCGCTTGTCGTCCTGATGTCCGGGAATGACGTCGCCGTAGGACGCTTGCTTCCTCGGCGAACCACTCGACGTAGGACGCGCCGTACAGGATCTCGCTGCGCGCTTCGGCGAACGGTTTGCCCATCTCGGCGGTGAGGACGGCCGCGAGATCGTTGGCATTCGCGACCATGAGGTCATGGAGGGCGCGCAGGACCCCAGCTCTCTCCTTGCCTGTGCGTCGGGTCCATTCCCGTTACGCGCGGTGCGCGGGGTCGATGGCCTGCTCCACCGTATCCCTTCCGACATCGGGGACCGACGAAACGACCGCGCCGGTCGAGGGGATTGGTCATGTCAAAGCGACGTCCGCCCGAAATCCATTCGCCGGCGACATAGGCGCGTTCGATCAGAAGAGAAGGAACGGCCAGTCCCTCCGGCATCATGGTAAGTACACCCATACCCAGAGCTCCACTTTCAAGTCTTGTAAGTATTCAGCCGCCAGGCGGATCAGATCATGAATGAGCCGCCGTTAACGTCGAGCGTGACACCCGTGAGGAAGGCAGCGTCTTCAGATGCCAGGTAGGCGACCGCAGCGGCGATGTCGTCACCGGTGCCCAGTCGGCCGACAGGAATGCTGGCGACGTAGGCCTGGTTAAGTTCGGCACCAGCCGCGGCAGCCATCGGAGTTTCGATGCGACCCGGCGCAA
Source organism: Mesorhizobium sp. M8A.F.Ca.ET.165.01.1.1 (assembly GCF_004792065.1). Classification (NCBI taxonomy): domain Bacteria; kingdom Pseudomonadati; phylum Pseudomonadota; class Alphaproteobacteria; order Hyphomicrobiales; family Phyllobacteriaceae; genus Mesorhizobium; species Mesorhizobium sp. M8A.F.Ca.ET.165.01.1.1. The sequence goes on from NZ_SRTH01000029.1 coordinate 33,562, forward strand.
TGGAATTCACCGTGATGTTCGCTGAGCCGACTTCAACCGCAAGGGTGCGGGCAAGGGCCATCATGCCGGCCTTTGACGCGGCATAGTGTGCTCCTGCAATCTCGGTTTTCGTTCGGCCGGCCACCGATGCGATGTTGATGATCCGGCCCCATTTCGCCGCCCGCATGTGGGGAAGACAAGCCCGGCAGCAGAGGAAGGCGCCTGTCAGATTTACTTCGAGAACCTGACGCCACTCCACGGCGAGCATCTCCTCAACCGTTGCCTTCCGTCCGCCGTGTTTCGGAGAGATTCCCGCGTTGTTGACCAGGATGTCGACCCGCCCGAATCGAGCCGATGTAGCCTGGACCATTCGCGTGACATCAGCGTCTGTGGACACATCAACGCGCACCGCCAAGGCCCGCCCAGTACAGTCCGAAGACAGGGTCGAAATGCTGGCGTTCAGGTCACTCTCGGAGAGGTCCGCCAGCACAACATTGGCGCCGGCGTTGAGAAACCGGGTGGCGATCGAAAGTCCGATGCCCCGCGCGGCGCCTGTCACCAGAGCCACCTTGCCGGCGAATGCGGTCGCGTGCGAAACCTGGTCCACGACCTACTTCTCCTACACTGTGGCGACGGGTGTCAGCGGCAAGCCGAACGAGCCGGGCAGGCGCAGAGGCGGAGCGGTAAGGAAAAACCGGCTAAGGTTATGATCTCTTAGCCACGCAGCCAAGTCCGATAGATACCAGAGCTCGTCAAGGCCAAGCTTGAATAGACAATGCTGGTGCAGCGGCAGGCCGGCGCAGTGGTCGCAGCCGTCCGGTACGCGATTCGGATACGCCTCCACCGCGAAGTTGTCGGCAACCAGCGCGGCGATACCGCAGTCGTCGATCCACCGGAGCAGCCTGTCGTCCCGCCCCTCTAGTACGGCGCAGGCATTGTGCAGAACACGCGGATCCGGGCTGCCGTCCATGTCGACAACAAGTTTGGCGAATCCGGTGTGAACGCACAGTATGTCGCCCGCCTCGACTTTAACGGACTGAGTCTGCATAGCACGCACTAGGGCATCGTAGCCGACCAGGGTTCGGTCCCGTCCATAGATCCTGCCTAGGTCAAGCAGCACGCCCCAACCTTGGACGCAGGTCTCGGCGAACTTGTCGATGCCTAATCGGCGCGCGCGAGCTCCGCCTTCGGCATCGGGTCCAAGAACATCCGTGCCGCCCCTGAAGCCATTATAATAGACGATCTCAGCGGTGCCGTCATCGTCGGTGTTGAAATGCTGCCCGATGTGGCTAAGGGCGTCCCACTGCGTCGAATATTGTGTGAATAGTGTCACGCTGTCATCGCAGGACGCGTCAATGTAATGAGTGTTCTCCAGATATAGGGGATAGTTCACCGCCGGCAGTCCCTGCTTGCGTATCGCCACATGACGACGCGGCGGCTTGCGGTTCGGATTGAGCGCAGTCCCGCCGGGGAGATCCAGTGGCAAGCTGAGGCAGAAAGCCCGGCCGGTCCTGATCTCGGCGGCCGCTTTCAGTCGGATGTCATCCGTGATCAGGTTGAGGCGCCCGACTTCGTCGTCGGCGCCGAACAGGCCCCGGTTTGCGCCTTCCGGCTTATTGTTCCATCGGTTGCCCACGTAACGCCATTCCGCTCAGTGATCCAGGGTCCCGGCAAACAGCGAAATCGGAGGATGCGCATCGGGATCCGTCATCACCTCGATGAGTGTCGGCCGCTCGGCGACGAGGGCTCGCTTGAGGACCTCCGGCAGAGCCGCAGCGTCCTCGACTCTTATCCCTTCGCAGCCACAGGCGCGCGCAATCGCCGCGTGATCAACCGCTGCAAAATGGCAGGCTGTGGTATAGGCCCCAAACTTCACGGTTTCTGCGTCCTTCTGGAAGCCGAGGATGCCGTTGTTCAGGACGACGACCGTCACCGGAATTCCCATGCGGACCATCGTCTCCAATTCGGCCCAGGAATGGGCAAAGCCGCCGTCCCCGACAAGCGCCACAACAGGTGCCGAAGGCCGCGCGACTTTTGCTCCAATGGCGAGCGGAAGGCCCCATCCGAGCCCGGCGAGCCCACGGGGTGTGAGGAAGCGCGTCCCTTCCCGTGGCGCTCGCAGATGACCGACGACCCACATCGATGAGTAGCTTGCATCAGCAGTGATGATCATCTCTGGCTGGAGCAGATTCTGCAGTTCCGCCATCACGCGTTCTGGCCTGATCCCTGCGGTTGCCTGCTTTAGAAGGGGTGCCCTGACCGTCTCGAACTGGCGCCAGGCATCGGCAATCCGCTCGGCCAGACCGGGGCGCGCCTGTGACCTTGCCTTGAGATCTTGGGTCTTGAGGGCCTGCGTGAGTGCTTTGAGGGTTTCTGCTGCATCCCCGACGAGGCGGACTGCCTCGTAGTTGCGCCCGATCTCCTGCGGGTCAAGGTCGATCTGGATGATCCTTGTACCCGGACGAATGAGGCGCCAGCTGTCGGTGCCGTTCTGGTTGTTTCGTGTTCCAACTTGCAGGATCAGGTCGGCATCCTCGACCAAGCTCCGCGTGAAGCGGCCAAGCGATGTTGGCCCTACGAGGGATCCGAGCACGCCGAATGAAAGGGGGTGGAATTCATTGACGGCACCCTTCCCCATGTTCGTCGTGAATACAGGGAGCGAGGCAAATTCCTGAAGGTTCGCCAGAGCCGATGGCGCGCCGGTGGAAAGGGCGCCCCCACCCGCCATGACCACCGGGCAATGGGCTTTCGCGATTAGGAAAGCCGCTTCGGCAATGCTGGCATCCGACGGCCGGGTCCGGTCGAGGGGCCAGGCGCTGAGGCATGCCTCGCGCTTGTGGGCGCTGGGCTGGGCTGTCTCGCGGAGCAGGTCAGCCGGCAGTAAAAGGACGGCAGGCCCCGGCCGGCCACTCGCCGCAGCCACGAACGCGGCGTCCACGTAGTCGTCAACCCGATCCGCGGTGCCAATACGGCGCGTCCACTTGGCGCAGGATGCGAAAAGCGCCAGGTGATCGAGTTCCTGAAAGGCATTCTTATCCACCTGCAGTCGCTCTACCTCCTGAATGAGAGCCACCACGGGGATGCTGGCCTTCAGGGCCTCGGCCAGCGGTGCAACGAGCAGTGCCGCTGCTGGACCGTTCTGGGCGGTGACCACCGCGACCTGTCCCGAGGCCCTCGCGAAACCATCGGCCATCGCACCACCCATATTCTCCTGGCGGTAGGCGATTTGACGGATTCCGATTTCCTCCGCAGCGAGGATCACGGCGGAAGGAAGGCTCTGACCGAATATGAACTTCACGCCGTGGCGCGACAACGCACGAGCGATTGTTACGGCAACGGTAGGTTCGATTTCTGTCATCGTGTTTCTTCCTATAGAGTTCTGAATGGTCAGGCGCAGAGTGACCGCGGCCCCAAGGCGCGTAACATGCCGTGCGGTTGACACGCTGGCACTGCCCGGGAGCCCTAACGAGTAGTGCGGATTCAGACCGCGGCGAGCATGCGGGCTGAGGCAGCTTGCATTCTGGATCTTGACCGCCACCAGATGAAGTACATGGCGACGAGCCAGAGCACGGGCAGAAGCATCAGCAGCGACGCCACCGCGGCGACGGTGGGGTCGATTTCATGCCGGATGTTTTCCCACATCTTTAAGGGAAGCGTGCGTATGGATAGACCGCTGACGAGCAAGGATATGACCACTTCGTCGAACGAATGGAGGAACGCAAAAACCGCCCCGCCGAGGATGCCTGGCCGGATCAAAGGCAGAGTCACCCTCATGAATGTCCGGAACGGCCCGGCCCGCATGCTCTTAGCGGCTTGCTCAAGACTAATGTCAAAGTTGGCCAGCGTTGCCGCGACGACAACTACGACATAGCTCATAGCGCCAATGCTGTGCGCCAAGACGATGCCTGTCTTCGATCCGACTAGGCCGAAGGATACCAGACCAAGGTAGGCTGCGATGCCGACCACGATCACCGGAAAGGTGATCGGTGCTAGGAGGACCAACGTGAGCACGTTGCGCAGCATTGGCGCGCTGCGACTGAGTCCATAGGCGGCCAGCGTGCCGAGTATGGTCGAGATTATGGTTACCGAGATTGCAATTTCGAAACTGCTCAGCGCGGCCCCGTTCCACGACGGATCGGCAAAAAACGAACGATACCATTGCACGGAAAAGCCGGATGGAGGGAATTCCAACTGCGTTCCGGCGCTAAAAGACACGATGATCACCACCACGCCCGGGAAGAGGAGAAAGAGTAGGGTGAATATGACTACCGTGATCCCTATGAACCTCCACACATGGGTGGCGTCGCCAGCGCGGTAAAGATGCATGTTCCAGCGACGCGCCCGCCGAAGCGTGCCGAGCTCAGTGAGATGTCGCACCAAGGCCCCCGCTGCGGGAAAACGGTTTCGCCGATCCGACGCAGCATTGCCTTTGGGGCCGGCCGGATTGAGTCTGAGGACGGCGAGCACCGTCATCGCGATCGCGAGGAGAATAAATGACGCTGCCCCTATCCGGCCGAGATTGAATGAGCTTTGCACCTCAGCCGCGATGAAAGTCGAGAGCATGGCATCGCGCAGGCCACCAAGGGCTGCGGGCGTGATGTAGAATCCGAGGCTCAGGATGAAGACGAGCAACGCACCACTGCGTAAGCCGGGCAGACTGAGCGGTAAGAACACGCGCCAGAAGGCCGAGAACGGACGCGCGCCCATGCTGCGCGCGGCTGCCACTTGCGACTTATCGATGCCGAGCATCACGCTCACTAGCGGCAGGATCATGATCGGCAACATGATGTGGACCATGCCGATATACATGGCCATACGGTTGTAAATCAGAGGCAGAGGACTGGTGATGACGCGCAGATCGAGCAGCAGGTTATTGATAAGGCCGCGGTCACCTAGGATCATGACCCAGGCGTAGGTTCGGGCCAGCGAACTCGTGAGATACGGGATCAGGACGAGGATGACCAAGACAGACCGGACCTGCTTCGAAGCAGCCGTGATCAGGTAGGCCGTCGGGTAGCCGATGATAGCGCAGATGACCGTGGCTACGATGCTTACCTCGATGGTCTGGATGAGGACGCGAACGTTCGCAGGATGCACGAAGAACGTCACGTAATTGACGAGGGAGAGCGCGGGGGCGTTGATGCTGTTTAAGAAGAGCTGGACGATCGGTATGGCAAAGACGAGTAGCAGGAGGCAGAGCGCCGGAAAGGTCAGCACAACAGAGGCCCGCGTAAGCTTTTGTAAAGTCAACATCTGCGAGTCCCCTGAGATCACGTCGTGACGAAGCGGATGTCCGATCTCAACCAGTCGAGCTGAATGGTGTCCCCGATCTGGAAGATCTGACGCCCCGCGGCGACGTGTTCGCGTATGACCACGTCGTTATCGCCGACAGCCACATGGTATCTTCGCAGCGGGCCGGCATAGATCATATCGGTCACGGTGCCGGCGACATGCTGGCGCTGATCGGCGTCGGCACTCTTCGTGGCGCCAGGGGCGGAGATCCGTATACGTTCCGGCCGGATCATCGCGACGGTGCCGTCCGGTTGCGGCGTATCCGACTCAACAGCGAATGACGGATCATCGAGGATGTTGGCGTCCCCAAGGAAATTCGCGACAAACCGGGAGACAGGACGGTCATATAGCGCCTCAGGCGTGTCAGTTTGCTCAATTCGTCCAGCGTTCATCACCACGATCCGATCGGAAAGCGTGAGCGCCTCCTCCTGGTCGTGTGTGACACACACCGTAGTGATTCCGAACTCTTTGTGAAGCCCCTTGATCTCACCCTGCATTTGCTCACGCAAGTTACGGTCTAGTGCTCCCAACGGCTCGTCTAGCAACAAGATTGGAGGGTCGGCTATGAGGGCCCGGGCGAGCGCCACGCGCTGCTGCTGCCCACCGCTGAGCTGTGATGGCATGCGGTCACCCAAGCCGTCCAAATGGACACGTGACAGGATGCGTTCGGCTCTCGCGGCCCGCTCAGCCGACCTGATGCCGCGCATCTCGAGCGGAAATTCAAGGTTGCGGCGAACGGTGAGGTGCGGGAAGAGCGCATAGCTTTGGAAGACGACGCCCTGATCGCGCCGATAGGAAGGTACCGAGGCGACGGACTTCCCAGCGATGCGGATATCACCTTCGGTAGGCGCCTCGAACCCCGCCAGCAGCATGAGTGTCGTCGTCTTGCCAGAACCGCTCGGACCAAGGATCGTGAGGAACTCGCCGCGCCCAACGGTCAACGACAGGCTCCTGACCGCAATGACCTGACCGTATAATTTGGTGACGTTCCGAAATTCGATTTGCTCGGAAAGAGCGAGTTTCTCCAATGGTCTATCCTTAGCTAGCGGATGCAGCGTTCTGACTGGTGCATTCATGTTCGTCACTCCAAGCCGAACGATGACGTGCTGGTTCGGTGCGGCACGTCATCGGTAAATGCCGTCGCAAAAGGCCGACAGGGGCTTAAAGCAGGATCCACTCGTTCCAGCGCTGGACCAGCTTTTCGGTGTTCGTGAGCCCGTCCGATCCCTTCTCGGCGTACCATTTCGAGTCGATTAGCACACTTGACCTCAGGTAGTCGGGGTGGCTGGCCAGCGAGCGCCCAATATCTTCCGGTAGAACCTTGAACGCGTTGAGGTTGCTCGGGCCGAACGGCATGAGTTGTGAAAATGCTGCCTGACGGTCGGCGCGCGCGGTAAATGCGACAAACTGTTGCGCAGCGTGCGCGTTAGGAGACCCCTTCACAATCTGCCAGTAGTCCCAAGTTATTTTCGCCTGGTTACGATTAATTTCAAGCGGTGCTCCCTGCTTGATCAACGTGCCGGCCCTACCATCATAGGCATTTACAAGATCTACTGCCTTGTCATGCATCATCTGCTGGATTTCGGACCCTGTTCCCCACCATTTGCGAATATCGGGCTTTATTCTGTCCAAACTTTTGAAAACACGATCTAGGTCCATAGGATATATATCCTTTGGATTTACGCCATCGGCGAGAAGGGCTTCCTCCCAAGGGCCTTCTGAACCATATTGGCCGCTGACAAGACTGCGGACACCCGGGAAACTGTTCACGTCCCAGAATTCCGCCCATGTGGTCGGCCGCAGCTTACCCGCTGGGAATTTTTCGGTATTGTAGACCATGACGAACGCATAAACTACGTTAGCTACGCCAAACGGCTGCTTTGCGAAGTCGGCGAGCCCGTCTAGGTCTTCATTCCTGTAAATAGAATAATCGATCGGCTCAAAAAGACCCTTTTGGGACAACTCGAACGAAGATCCCTGGTTAGCGGTGACAACATCGACGGTGACGTTATTCTGCGCAACCATCATCTCGATCGATGCCCGGTCGCCCTGATCGGTAATCGGGGTCATCTTAATGCCTGTTTCGGCTTCAAATGGTTTTACATAGGCCTCAATCATCGCCTTTCCGGTATCGCCACCGTAGACAAGGACGCGCAGTTCGCCAGGAGTCTGCGCCGATGCCTTGTTACTGGCAATGGAAGGAAGTGCGCCGGCAGCCAAGGCGGTTGATGCTGCCTGCAGGAAACGCCTGCGGTTAATGATAATAGAGAAGCTCATGGCCATTCCCCTTTTTTAATGTTGAGCATAATTGAATATGCAATTTTCGCCGACCCAGCGGACGGCCGCAATCGAGACTTCGCGAAGTGATCTACGTGGCGGTGCCGACGCGGTCCTGTCCTGCGCGTTTCACGGTCAACTGAAGCATCTCTCGCCGTTCAGCCCGGTTCACGAGCCGTAACCCGACAAGTCAGGCCGCCAGAATCTTCTCGACGAGGGTTACCCAATAGCCCACGCCATACGGGATCGCCTCGTCGTCGAAATCGTAAGCGGGATTGTGCAAGCCCGGCGTCGAGCCGTTCCCCAAGAGGATGATCGCGCCCGGCCGCGCTTCCAGCATGTAGGCAAAGTCTTCGGATCCCATCGAAGGCTTGACGTTGTCGTTTACGGCGTCATGGCCCACGAGGCCGCGGGCTGCGGTGATCGCGAAATGTGTTCCGGCCGTGTGATTGAATGTAAGGGGTTCGAGCCGCCGATGCCTGAACTCAATTTCCGCGCCCATCCCGTGGGCCACGCCCTCGGCGCATAACCTGATCTGCCGCTGCGCCAGATCGCGCACGGCGGAGGTCAGACTCCTGACAGTCCCACCCATTTCGACCTGGTCCGCGATGACGTTGTAGGCTTGGCTCGCCGTGAACTTCGTGACAGAAACGACGAGGGCGTCAGTGGGGTCGGTGTTGCGGGACACCACGGTCTGGAGGGCAACGATGATTTGTGCGGCGGTGACCACAGGGTCGACAGTCCTGTGGGGCGAAGCTGCATGCCCGCCCCTCCCCTTGACGATGATGTCAAACTCGTCAAGCGCCGCCATCATACCGCCCTCCCGGATGGCGAACTGGCCAATGTCAGTGCCGGGTGAGTTGTGCAGGCCGTAGACCTGGGAGATGTTGAAGCGCTCCATGATTCCTTCCTGGACCATCTTCAAAGCACCTCGTCCATCTTCCTCGGCGGGCTGGAAGATCAAAGCCGCTGAGCCTTTGAAGTTGCGCGTCGCGGCGAGGTGTTTTGCAGCCGCCAATAGCATCGCGGTGTGGCCGTCATGGCCGCACGCGTGCATCTTGCCGGGTATCCGCGAGGACCAGGCCTTGTTCGACGCTTCCAGGATCGGCAGGGCATCCATATCGGCGCGCAGTCCGATCGTCGGCCCCTCCCCGCCCTCACCCTGGATCAGGGCAACCACGCCGGTCTCGGCGATGCCCGTCTCGATGTGATTGATACCGAAGGAGGCCAGCTTCTCAGCAACGAACTTCGCCGTATTGTGCACCTCGTATCCCAGTTCCGGATTCTGGTGCAGGTAGCGGCGCCATTGCGTGGCTTCTTCCTGGAGATGTCGGAAAGTGTCGACGCTGTACATCTATTAGTTCCCAGCTTTTTCTGTCCTAGTGCCTTATTTAAGCGAGCATCATTCCGCAGCACGATTTCGTCAAATGCCTTTTGTGTATCATCGACATCTAGTAACGAGATGGACCCGAGGCTCGCTTTTCAGCACAGAGGTCGGTCCCGGCCAGCACATGCTAGGTCGCCGTGGGGCAAGTCGGTTACGGAACTGACCCTTGGATGTCTGCGTCCTCGCGCGTCGGCCCGGCCCACCGAATTAAGATCGTGAGGCCCTCTCTGACCAGATCATCCATGACAGCGTGGACCGCGGCCTCGGCGATGGCACTAGTCACGGGGCGGCGGAAGCTAGGATTTCCCTCCGACATCGAGCATAATCAGGCTGCGATCGAAAAAGGGTCCGGGAAGCAGCGTCATTGTCGCAAATCACAGCATCGATGATCGCCGTCAGGTGGCTAGGGCAATTGTTTGGTCGTGATCGATCTTGTTTCGTAGGCGACCGGGGTTGTCCCTCCGGAGATAATGAAGTCGGCCATGACCGGGTAATTTCAGCAGGGAGAAAGGGAGCGCGTTGAATGCATGTCCCCCTGCGGGCCTAGGCATGAAGAGGTCGTTGCCTTCGAGGCCGCCCAGTCCCGCTGACGCGTTGGCAAATTGGTCGTGGTTTAAGGCCGGGGCGAAGAACGTCGCCAATCGGCGAGGGACGCAAAAAGCCATTGTCGCGCTTGCCAGAAGACTGGCGGTGATCATGCCTCGCACGTGGCTGGACGCCACCGAACTTCGCTGGAAACGGCAAGACACCATGCTTGCGGCCACCTGACCCAATTGTATGGACCGGCTGCTGATCGCAAGTGAGGCGTGGAGGATAGCGGAAGTCGCTCATATGTATCCGGCCCTTTTGGTCGGCTCGCGTGTCATGGCCTTGATGGGGAATTCGCACGCACCGTTAATCTCATTAGCGGATAGGTTGCCAGGCAACCATTTGGGTCAAACAGATTCCGGGTGCGTTCATATTCGCTCCATGCTTCTCGCGCACTGGGGGGTGGCGGTTTAGATGGCCGTCACCTCGTTTCGGTGCTGCCGAATGTCCAGCCATTGCGCAGCACGGTATTGCCGTGCTGCCCGGCGCGAGAGCACTTCGCAACTCGCAGTTCGCAATCCTGGAGAACCGTGCCGACGAGATATCGCCGCGCATGAGCGATCCGATCGTTGGACTCTACGAGGACTGGCTGTGGCTCGACGAGCTCATCGAAACGGTCAGCCAGGAGATCGAGGAGATCAGCCAGAACGAGGCGAACTGCCGTCGCCTGATGAGCGTGCCGGCGTCGCGCCGATGATCTCCTGGTCGCGGCGATCGGCACAGCGAAGCCTTCGATCGCTGTCGGGACTTTGGCGCTTCAGCGATAGCCAGTGCCGTGGCGAGCTTGCTGCGATGAAGCCGCGGCGCGGCATTCTGCAGCCATGCGCCGAAGCTGGCCGCCTGGATTAACAGAATTCGCAGATAAGCGGCTTCCTGGTTTTGAGATGCGGCGGACAGTCGGCTTCCCTCCGGTACTGTATTGCCGTGGCACGAGGCCAAGCCATGCGCCTGTTCGATGAGGAAGGCACGGATCTGGAAATCGTCGCGGTGCGCCGCGAGACCAGCCGCGATCGCAGCCATCGGGCTCGTAGCTCCATCAAAGCCACGTCGCGCACGCGATGACCTGCCGGCCAACACGACCGGCCAGTCCCCCGCGGCACAGCCGAAGCCAAGTCAGGACGAGGAGATGGTCGCCAACCGATCGAACAATCGAATAGGACATGAAGCACTAACAAGCTTGACCGCAATCGCTCCAGAAGCCATCGCAACTAGTGTCACCTCAAATCCGCCAACTGGCGGACAGAAGTCCTTCGGAGGGAGTTCGCTACGGTCCACGTGCTGATCGCATCATTGAATCAGACGCCGAACAGATCTTTCCGCCATTCTTCTAATCCCAAGAGCCAATCCGGAGAGAAGCAAGACCCTCCGGAGGACATCAAAACGCCGGCGATTCGGACAACTTAGAAGCGCCTGACATCAACACGATCGAATAGATAGGCGACCGGACACGATTGCCCGTTCAGATTTCGAAGATCTTCCGCGGCGTGTTTGTGATTACCTCAGCGCCGGTGCCGGCGACCCGGAATGTCTCGCTGATCACGTAACCGAAGTCGTCCTCAATCCAGTTGCCCAGCATCAAATGAAAGGTCATGTTCGGCTTCAGCTCAGTCGTGTCGCCATCCCGGAGGCTTGCAGTCGGTTCGAGCCAGCCAATGCCGTGCGCGTAGCCGCAGCGCGTTTCCTTTTCGAAACCGTGTTTGCGGAGCGTCTTGTAGAACGCGTTGGCCACTTCGCTGCACGTTGATCCCGGCCGGACTGCGGCGAGTGCCGCCTCAAGGCCTTCGACCTGGGCCTCATGAATGCGGCGCAGGCGTTCGGACGGGGCGCCGATCGAGAAAGTACGCATGAGGCCCGCGGAATATCCATGGCGAGTGCCGCCGAGTTCGAGATTGATCTGGGACCCGTCGCGGAACACGTCCCCCGTCCACGGAATGTGACAGGTACCTATCCGAGGCGAGGCGCAGAGATAGAAGGCCTTCAGCGCCGTTCCCGGCTTTCCATTCGCTCCCCGGATTAACGCCGCCGCGATCTCTGCCGCCGCGTCGGCTTCCGCTACACCGGCACGTATGACTTCGCTGGCGCGCTTCATCGCGGCGTCGGAAATGGCGGCGGCTTCCCGCATGACTTCTATTTCGAGATCGGATTTGACTAGGCGGAGCCAGCTGACAAGCTTGGTGCAGTCTACAACGCGAGCCTCAGGCAGCCGTGACTTGAACTTTTCCGATGTCGCTGCAGGCAGGCTCGACATCTCGATACCCAGCCCCCGTTTCGCGAGACCAGCTTCATTCAGGAAGTCGATGACGGCATCGTATCCGTCGTTGGCTAGATTGCCAATGAGCGCTTCCGGGTAGCCGATGATCTTATCCTGTTCCATGAAACATTCGTACATGGCCGCCGGCGCATCGCAACGACGAAGGATGAATGTCGGCTCCTCAGCCACCCCGTCAATCACAAGCGCCTGAGGAACATATCCGGACGGCGTGGTATAGCCTGAAAGATAAGTGATATTGGAAGCGTCCAAAACGAGCAGTACGTCCACGTCGCGTCCCTCCATTTCAGCCTTCACGGCGGACAGCCGGCGCAGGTATTCAGTGCGTGGAAATGCCTGTACACCCTTTGGGATCGTCATGAGTCTACTCCATTGATTTTTGAGGTTTGCATTCGCGCAACAATGACACAGCCTCCGCTAAGACTGGCCAGCACAATCCGGTCGCTGAGGCTTGATCGTCCTGTGCTTGTTGTTCAACTCGCGGCTAGAGAAGTCAGACGATTGAACGCCCAGCGGCCATGGTCAAATGCAGTTTCCATATCGACGTCATCTGGCTGCAAGATGTCTCCGAGAGACTTGTTCAGCAGGTGGCGGCCGCCTGATCAAGCGAAGCCTAGCTCGCGCAAAGCCCCTTTGGAGCGCAGGTAATCAGTCGCCACTCACGATCGTGTCGCGGAAAGCAAAGCACGAGGCTTCTGTGAATCAGCAAAAATCAACCGATCGCGATTCGCCACGGATCGCAAAGTATAGCTATGGCTCCGCATCTCTTTCGTGCTCTCAATCGCACCAATGTTCGGCAACGATCACTCTTTGGCTGGGACATCTGCGCTGGTGCGGAGAGACGAGGAACCGATTATTGTTCCTGTTCAGTCGGAAATGGTGTGATCGACCAGTCGATTAGGTCGATGGCTTGCTGGAGTATCGACTTTGTCCGAGAACGGTTGGATGAAACGGCGATAATGTACCCCATGGAGTCTCGGTAATCGCCCTTCCTGATGATCGGCGTCTTGGGCTCAACATAAAATTTGACTTCGGCGACACCCGGTACAGCAGCAGCCTGACTGCCGCCATGGATCCAATCGAGGATGCCATCGCGATCAGGAAACAATGAGCGCCAGGCCGCGATATGTGAATGGCTTTTGCGCAGGTTACATTCGCGACCGATGACAAGCTTGATGTGTTCGGTGACGAGGTCGACTCCGTAAGCCAGATGAACCGGTTGAGGACCACCACCAAGCCGCGGGTTGACTTCAATAACGACTGGACCACGTGTCGTCCATCGGAATTGGATACTGGTTGGCCCCCAGCCAAGGCCGAGAGATCGCAAGCAACTCAGCGAAACATCGGCCATAAGTTTGTACTCGTCATCAATGAGCGGGGCTGGGAAGGTTCCTTCACTACAGACGAAATGCGGCTGGCCGCCATATACAGCAGCCTCTATCCCAACGATTTCATTTCCCATTGCGTAAGCGCCGTAGTCTGGACCATTCGCGTATTCTTCAACAAGTATCCTCGGTGAAGATCGCCAAATATGCTTCCCACCCAATAGGTAGGTGGTATGTTCGGCTAACTCATCGACGGTGCTGCATAATCGCACACCGATGCTGCCGCTGCCTATGACTGGCTTCAGAATCACCGGCAGGCCGATCTCGGCGGCAGAGATTTCAACCTCCGCTGCATTCGCTGCTAAGCGATAAGCAGGTATTGGAATGCCGGCCTCCGCGAGGAGCTGACGTTGAGTAAATTT